>CAYHCR010000277.1:0-5587 GCA_964354895.1 uncultured Myxococcales bacterium
GACGCCGAGCGAAAGATCGACAGGACCGGCTTAGCTGAACGTCGCGAACGGCTCGACGTACAGCGGCACGTTCGCGCCGGCCGCGGCCTCGTCCGCGAAGGGGTAGACATAGGCGGTGAGGGCGGTCGTGAGCGCGAGGTCCTCTGCCAGCTCGAAGCTGCGCGCGAGCGTGAGGTCCTGCTCGTCGCCCATCCCCGCGTCGACGAGCGCGCCCCGGTTCGCGCCGATGACCTGCCACGAGCTCCACCACGCCAGCGACAGCCCGCTGCCCTCGTGCTTCCAGGCGAGGCTCGGCTGCACCGCTGCGTGCGCGTCCCGCTGGCTCGTCTCTCGGAGCAGGTTCAGGCCGCGGAAGGAGTAGATCGTGACGACGCCGACGTCGGCGGTGAAGCCGAGCGTCGTCGGATCACCCGCCGCTGCGACCTCGGCGACGGGCGGGGGGCCGGCACCCTCCGGGTCGGCTGCGACCCCACCTGGGATGCCGAGGAGGAACGCAGAACAAATGCTGCCGAACGCTCGCATGACGACGCTGCCCCGCTCTTCCGGGCGCGTCGCCAGGGACCGTTCGCCGGCCCGGCCCGACGGCCCTGGGCGATCGCTGAGCAGCCACCGTGCCAACGCGACGCCAGGTCAAGGGAGGGCGCGACAGGCTTGCGTGAAGGGCGACTCGTCAGCTCGCCGGGTCGTCGAAGAACTCCACGACGCCGGTCTCGAGCGCGTACTCGGCGCCCACGATGACCAGCCGGCCGGCGAGGACGAGCTCCTCGAGGAGCTGGCTGCCGTGGCGGAGGTGATCGACCGAGGCGCGCACGTTCGCCCGCGTCGCGTCGTGCAGCTCTGCCGAGCCGCCGCCCGTATGGACGAGGCCGACGAGGTGCGGGGCGATCCGATCGGTGATCGAGCGGATGTTGCGGGAGGCGTGGGCGAGGCCCGACTGCAGCGACTCGACGGTCGCGGTGATCGCGCCGCACTGCGTGTGGCCCATCACGACGACGAGCCGCGAGCCGAATTGCGAGGCGGCGAACTCGATCGAGCCGACGACGCTCGGCGCGACGATGTTGCCGGCGATCCGCACGACGAACAGGTCGCCGAAGCCCTGATCAAAGAGGATCTCGACAGGTGTGCGCGAGTCGGAGCAGCCCAGGACGATCGCGAACGGGCGCTGCGCGTGCGTCGCCATGCGGCCGCTCCACGGCCGTGCGGTCGAGGCGGCGGAGGCGTCGCGGAAGCGGCGGTTGCCGTCGCGCAGGCGCTGCAGAGCTTCCGTAGGGGAGGGGACGTCGTCGTCCCAGAGGTGGGGCATGGCGGGCTCCGGCGATCAGCGCGCCGAGAGATACCGCGGCAGCGGGACGAAGTGCGAGAGATCCGAGCGTGCCTCGTCGAGGCCGTTGGCCTTGAATCGTCCGCCGAAGAGCACGGGTCCGGCGCCCTTGTCCGGCGTGCTCGCCCCCCGCGGCGCGGGCGCGAGCACGGCGCCGAAGCGGCCGGTCGGGCAGCGCACGTCGGCCACCTCGAGGAGGCCGCCGAGCGAGTCGGGGAACTCGACGCCCGTGACCAGAGGGCGCGAGACGAGGTACTGCGTGCCCTGCTTCTCGAACGCCCAGGTGTCGTCGTTGTGCCAGCCGTGCTCGAACGGGAAGGTGAGGTCGCACGCGCTCGTGTATTCGCCCGTGTCGCCGAAGCCGCCGTAGACCACGACGGTCCCGTGCGCCGGATCCCAGGTCGCGGCGGCGAATTTGCGCGCGGGCATCGCCTCGCTCCGAAGCTCCTCCCAGCCCGCTGCGCCCAGCCGCCAGAGATCGCCGGCGAGGCCGTCACGAGGGAGGTCGCCGCCGATGAGCAGGAGCTCTCCCGAGCCCTCGTCCCGCACGAGCACGAGGCCCTTGCGTGGGCCCGGGCCGGTCGTGGAGGTCGCGAGCGCCCTCCACTGCAGCGGCGGCTCGTCGAGGCGAAGCTCGAACGTCGTCTCCTGCGACGTGCCGCGCACGTCGTCCCCGCCGAACTGTACGAGCCGCGCGGGAGGGCCGGGGTCGTAGACGAGGCCGCCGTAGGACCGCGCGGGCCGCGGCCCGTCGACCGGGAGCTCCTGCCACCCGGCCTCGTCGAAGCGCCAGAGATCGTCGAGCGCGGCCGCGTCCGAGCGTCCACCAAAGAGGAGCAACGCGTCGCCGCCCTCGCGCGCCCAGCGGACCATCGACGCCCCGTGGCGTCCGGGCGGGCCGGCGGGGATCGCGGTCCAGACGAACCCGTCGCCCTGCTCGGTGAGCTCGAAGCCGTCCGCGAGCGCCGTCAGCCCGCCGCGGCCATCCGGCGCCGCGCCGCCGAAGAGGACCACGGTGCGTGAGCCGTCGGGCCGCACGAGGGCCGCCATCGCCGCGTGACCTCGGGGAGAGGGCCAGACGAGCGTCGGCTCGGGCGCGGCGGGATCGGGGCCCGCGCCGATCGTCTCCCAGACGTTGCAGGCGTCGATGCAGACCTTGCCGAGGCGCTCGTCGCCGCAGCTCGCCTGCGCGCACGGGTGGACGCCGCAGGTGCCGGCGGGCGAAGGCGCGCCGTCGACGAGGTCGGGCACGCACTCGAGCCCGAGCGGCGCGCAGTGGTCCGTGCAGTAGATCCGGGTGCCGGTGCCGGTGCCGTCGTCGAGCCCGCCGCAGGCCACGGCGTCGCCGACGGTGCCGCGCGCGATCGCCTCGCCGCAGGAGAAGGCAGTCGGGGCGGGCGCCTCGGAGCCGGCGGGCGCGACGCAGGCCGCAATCGTGAGCAGCAGCAGAATGCAAGGCAAAAGGGGCATGTCGCGAAGATTCTGCGCGAACCGACGGCGCGGCGTCACCGGAATTCTCCCGAACCCTTTGCGGTCGCTGCCGCACGCCCCCTTGCATTCCATGCCCCGCTCGCGATGCTGCCGGGCCTCGAAACCCCGCAGCGAGGTCCCCCATGGCGCAGATCCTCGAGACCGTCCTCCTCCTCGCCCTGCCGGCGTCCGGCAAGAGCGAGGTCCGCAAATACCTCGCGCAGCTCTCGCCGCAGAGCGCCGCGAACGACTTCCACATGGGCCCGACGGTCCAGCTCGATGATTTTCCGTACGTGCACCTGATGCGGCGCGTGGACGACGAGCTCGAGGCGAAGGGTCAGGCGCGGCTCTTCTTCCAGTCCGGCGAGAAGCCGTTCAAGGACGCGCGCGACTGGGGCACGCTGATCGAGCTGGTCAACCAGGACCACGCGGCGCTCGTCGCGAAGAAGGCCTGGCGCCCCGAGCGACCCGGCGAGGCGCTGATGGCGCGGCTCGACGCGGCGGCAGCGACGTGCGGACTGCCTGCGCGCTGCGCCTCGATCGACGCGGCGACGAAGGCGCAGATCGCGACGGCGATCGACAAGGAGAGCCGGCAGCTCGCGGACGATCTGGCGGCGGGCATGCCCGACACGCTCTCCGGCAAGACGCTCGTGATCGAGTTCGCGCGCGGCGGGCCGCAGGGCTCGTCGATGCCGCTGTCGGGCGCGTTCGGCTACCAGCACTCGATCGGCGGGCTCTCGCCCGCGATCCTCGAGAAGGCGCGCATCCTCTACATCTGGGTGACGCCGGAAGAATCGCGACGCAAGAACGCCGCGCGCACCGATCCGAATGATCCGGGCTCGATCCTGCACCACGGCGTGCCGATCGACGTGATGCTCGGCGACTACGGCTGCGACGACATGGATCACCTCGAGGCGACGGCGCGCAAGCCGGGCACGGTGACCGTGCAGTCCCGCGGGAAGAGCTACGACCTGCCGATCGCGCGCTTCGACAACCGCGTCGACAAGACCTCGTTCATCCGCAACGACAGCAAGGACTGGAAGCCGGACGAGGTGAAGGCGGTGCACGAGGGGCTCCAGGGGGCGCTGGAGAAGCTCGCGCGGTTCTAGCGGTCGGAAGGTATGCGGAGCGCGCGGGCCGCCTTGGGGAACGGGCGGCCCGTGGTCAGGCCGAAGAGCGTGTGGAGCCAGCTCAACCGGACGCATGTCGCGCGGCGAGATGATCCATCCGCTCCCGAAGCGGCGGACGTGACGCCGGAGCGGCGTGCGGACGGCCGGCTCCGCCGCTACGGCTCCACCCCTTCTGCACACACCGTCCCCTCCGGCCCGCTCCCCCGACACATCGTCACGAAGGCCGTGATCTCCTCGGCCGTGAGCGCCTCGCCCTGCAGCACGCGCCCCGCGGCGACGACCGCCACGGCGATCTGCAGCGCCGGATCGGGCGTGAGCAGCGCGTGCGGGTGGCCGCAGCTCGGGTCGAGCGGGAGCGCGTCGAAGGTGCTCCGGAGCAGATCGACCTGGGCCGGCGTCGCGGCGGGCCCATACAGAAATACGACCCCGCCGTGCTCGAGATCGTGCACCCACATGCCGCGCGGCACCGGCTCGTCGTAGGCGCGGTAGGTCGCCCAGACCGGCCAGTGCGGGCCGGACGACGGCGGCTCGTTCGCCCAGGCGATCGCCGTCCCGATCGGCACGTGCTCCCACGCCTCCTCCGCGATCCCCTCGCCGGGCGCCTCCGCGCAGGTCGACGGCTCGTCGAGGGGCTCGTCCTCGGGATCGCAGTTCGCTGCGGAGAGCGGCAGGGCGAAGAGCGCGAGCAGCACGGCGCCCCAGCGACGAGGCGCGGGCGTTCGTTCGGCTTTCGTCATCGGCCCTCTCCTCCATCGGTGCGCGGCTCGACGCATCAATCCCCGAAGCTGATCCCCAGATCCCGCGCCGACTCCACCGTGTCGCAGTCGAGCGGCACGGTCTTCATCCGGCTGATCGCCGCCTTGAGGGGCTCGTAGCGCACGGTCGGCGGGTTGAGCGACACCATCACGGAGCTCATGCCCTCCTCGAGCGCGCGCACCGCCGCCGCGCCGAAGCGCAGCGCGACGAGCCGATCGAAGCTGGTGGGCGAGCCGCCGCGCAGCAGGTGACCGAGCACCACGGTCCGCGTCTCGCGTTTGGTGGCCGACTCGATCTGGCGCGCGATCTTCTCGCCGACGCCGCCCAATTTCTCCGCCTGCCCGACCGCCTTGCCGAGCACGGAGACGTCGCCGCCCACGGGGCGCGCGCCCTCGGCGACCACGAGCACCGTGTAGAGCCGGCCGCGCCGCTCGCGCTCGCGCACGACCTCCGCGACCTTCTCGATGTCATACGGGATCTCGGGGATCAGGATCACGTCTGCGTTGCCGGCGACCCCCGCGTTGAGCGCGATCCAGCCGGCATACCTGCCCATCACCTCGACGACCATCACCCGGCGGTGCGAGGTCGCCGTGGTGTGCAGCCGATCGAGGCACTCGGTCGCGAACGAGACGGCCGTGTCGAAGCCGAACGTCATCGCCGTCTTGTCGAGATCGTTGTCGATCGTCTTGGGCACGCCGATGACGCGCAGGCCGAGGTTCGCGAGGTGGTAGCCGATCGAGAGCGAGCCGTCGCCGCCGATGGTCACCAGCGCGTCGACGCCGTTTGCGTGGAATTTCTCCACGAGCTCCTCGCAGCGATCGACCTCGCGCGTCGAGCCGTCCGGCTGGAGCGTCGGGAACTTCATCGGGTTGCCGCGGTTCGTCGTGCCGAGGATCGTGCCGCCCAGGTG
>CAYHCR010000278.1:0-5584 GCA_964354895.1 uncultured Myxococcales bacterium
GAGTGGTTGATCAGTCGTTGCGCGATCGCCGCGGCCGGCGCGGGCGGGCCGCAGCCGTCCTCGAGGACGTCGCGGATGTCGACGCCGGGGAAGCCGCCGTCGACGTTGAGCCGCTCGGCGACGGTCGCGAGGTCAAACGTGCAGAGGTCCGCGAAGGTGAAGTGGCCGCCGTTGACGACGTCGACGAGCCAACGCGGCGACTGCAGCAGCGCCCAGGTCGGGACCACGTTGGCCTCCCAGTCGAGCGTCTGGTCGAGGTGGCCGGCCTGCACCATCACCGGGATCCCGAGGATCACCGGCGCCTCGAGGCCGATCCAGGAGAGGTCCGCGCTCGCGGGCGCCTGCGGCACGATCACGTCGATCCGATCGTCGAGCGCCGCCGCCCGGAAGCTCGTCACCGCGCCGAACGAGTGGCCGGTGACGCCGACGCGCGTGAAGTCCACGACCGCCAGCTCGGGGATCGCCCGTCGCTGCGCCGGCAGCTCGTTGAGCAGGAAGAGCACGTCGTCCGCGCGGGAGAAGAGGCCCTCGGCCGTGCTCTCCATGGTGTCGCGCAGGAGCTCTGCGAGCGTGCCCTTCTCGTGGTCGACGGAGACGACGACGTAGCCGTGCGAGGCGAGGTGGACGGTGTAGTAGGTCGACTGCCAGCGCAGCGCGCCCTGGCCGTGGGCGAACACGATCAGCGGGAAGCGGCCGGCGTCCGCGCGCACCGCGGCGTCGCGGACCGCGGGTGTCTCGAGCTCGACCGAGGTGATGTCGGCGGTCTGGGCGCGCTGCTCGTCCGTCATGTACTCGCGGATGTCGTAGCGCGTCGGCGCGCCGCCGCGGGCCGCCTCGACGGCCGGGTACCAGATCTCGGTGACCAGTCGCCGCGGGCCGCCGGCGGGGCTCGTGCGCGACGGGTCGAAGAGGTCGACGGTCTTGACGCCCACCGGGTAGGGCCCCATCGAGCCGGGATCGGGCGCGGCGTCGGGCCCCGAGGGCGGGAACGGGAGCGGCTCCGGGCCCTCTCCGCCTTCGCCGCCGGACCCACCTGCGCCCTCCGCCGGCGGGGCGCTCTCCTCGGCCTCGCAGGCCAGGAGCAGGATCGCAGAGGCGCAGAGCAGCAGGGTTCCGGCGCGCGGGAGCGTGAGCATGCGCGCACCGTAGGCGGCGACGGGGCGCGAGGGCAACGTGGCGTCGTGACGGCGCGGGCGGCTCACGGGTACGATCCGGCCTTCGCCCCGTCTTCGGGGCCGGGAGGCGTTCGTGGATCGCGTGGCGCGACTGTCCGGGCTGCCCTCGGTGGACGAGCTGCTGGGTCGACCGCCGTTGCGGGTGCTGGCCGAGCGACACGGCCGCGTGGCGGTCGTGCGCGCGGCCCGCGAGACGATCGCGCGGCGTCGGCGGGCGCTCCTCGACGGCGACGACGGCCCCTCGTCCGTGGACGCGGAGGACGTCACGCGGGTCCTCCGGGAGCAGACGCGCCCGGGGCTCCGGCGGGTGCTCAACGCGACCGGCGTCGTCCTCCACACGAACCTCGGCCGCGCGCCGCTCGCCGAGGCGGCGCTCGACGCGATCCGCGACGTCGCGGCTGGCTACAGCAACCTCGAGTGGGAGCTGACGACCGGCGGGCGCGGGCACCGGCACGCCGCGATCGAGCCGCTGCTCACGGCGCTCACCGGCTGCGAGGCGGCGCTCGTCGTCAACAACGGCGCGGGCGCGACCTGGCTCGTGCTCGCGGCGCTCGGCGTCGGGCGGGAGGCGATCGTCTCCCGCGGCGAGCTCGTCGAGATCGGCGGCGGGTTCCGCATCCCCGACGTCATGGCCGCCAGCGGCTGCCAGCTCGTCGAGGTCGGCACGACGAACAAGACCCGCCGCGCCGACTACGAGCGCGCCATCGGCGACCGGACCGCGCTGCTCGTGAAGGTCCACCGCAGCAACTTCGCGCTCGTGGGCTTCACGGAGGAGTGCGCCCCCGCGGACCTCGCCGCCCTCGCGCACGAGCGCGGCCTGCTCGCGTACCACGACCTCGGCGCCGGCTGCCTCGCGCCGCTGGAAGGGGAAGGACTGCCGGCGGAGCCGACGGTCGCGCAGAGCTTTACGGCCGGCCTCGACGTCGTGACGTTCTCCGGCGACAAGCTGCTCGGGGGCCCGCAGGCCGGCGTCATCGCCGGGCGGCGGGCGGTGATCGAGCGCATCTCGGACCACCCGCTCCTGCGCGCGCTGCGCCCCGACAAGCTCACGCTCGCGGCGCTCGAGGCGACGCTCCGGCTGCACCAGGACGGGCGCGCAGACGAGGTGCCGGCGCTGCGGCTGCTCGCGACGTCCGAGGCGACGCTGCGCGAGCGCGCGGAGCAGCTCTGCGGGGCGCTCGTCGCGGAGGGGATCGCCGCGACCGCCACGCCCGTCGACGCGCCGGTCGGCGGGGGCTCCCTGCCGCTGGCCTCGCTGCGCTCCTGGGCCGTCGCGCTGCCGGGCCCCGCCGACGCGCTCGCCGCGCGGCTTCGGGCGGGCGAGCTCCCGGTGGTCACACGTGTGCACGATGGCCGGGTGCTGCTGGATCTGCGTACGATCGCGGCAGAGGAGCTCGACGGGCTGCGGGCGGCGGTCGTGGCCGCGGCCGGGAGGGGTGGGTCTTGAACGCGATGGGCCTCGACGCCAGCGTGCTCGTCCTGAATCGCTCGTTCGCGCCGATTCAGATCACCTCGGTCCGGCGCGCCTTCACGCTGCTCTACGCGGGCGTCGCGCGCGCGCTCGACGAGGAGCTGCGGCTCTTTGACTTCTCCTCGTGGGCGGCGCTCTCCGCCGATCTCGAGCACGAGACGATCGGCACCGCCTCGCGCCGGATCCGGGTGCCGCGCGTGATCGTGCTGCAGCTCTTCGATCGCCTGCCGCGCGCCCGCATCCGGTTCAGCCGCGCCAACATCTACGCGCGCGACGGCAGCACCTGCCAGTACTGCGCCCGCAAGCTGCCGAGATCCGAGCTCAACCTCGACCACGTGGTCCCGCGCGCGCAGGGCGGCCGGACCACGTGGGAGAACGTCGTGTGCAGCTGCATCCCCTGCAACCTGCGCAAGGCGAACCGGACGCCGGAGGAGGCCGGGATGCGGCTGCGCAAGCGGCCGATCCGACCTCGCTGGAGCGCGGCGTTCCGCCCGATCGCGCGGGGCGTCGGCTACCGCGAGTGGCTGCCGTTCCTCTCCGTCGCCGACGCCGGTTATTGGCACACCGAGCTGGAGCAGGAGTAGATCGACAGCGGATGGATCCCACCGAGCCGACGGGTCCTCTGGCGCCGGAGGCGAACGCGCCGACGCTGGAGGGGCTCCCGCGCAGGAAGCGAGCGCCCCCGCGGGCGAAGGCGGCGGCGACGCGGGCCGGCCGCATCGTCGCGATCGGCGGCGGCAAGGGCGGCATCGGCAAGTCGATGCTCACCGCCAACCTGGGCATCGAGCTCGCCCGTCGAGGCCAGCGGGTCGTGCTCGTGGACTGCGATCTCGGCGGCGCCAACCTGCACACCTGTCTGGGGCTCGACCAGCCGCGCGCGACGCTCTCCGACTTCGTGCTGCGGCGGGTGGAGGATCTCCGGGAGGTGCTGCTCCCCACCGGCGTCGACGGGCTCTCGCTCATCTCCGGCGCGCTCGACGTGCTCGACGTGGCGAACCCGCTCTACCAGCAGAAGCTTCGGCTGCTGCGCGCCGTGCAGGCGCTCGACGTCGACGTCGTGATCCTCGATCTGGGCGCGGGCACCGGCTACAACGTGCTCGATTTCTTCCTCCTCGCCGACCACGGCATCCTCGCGCTGGTGCCGGAGCCCACGAGCGTGGAGAACGCCTACCGCTTCCTGAAGGCGGCCTTCTATCGGCGCCTCAAAGCGGTCGAGGCGGTCTACGGGCTCGGCGAGCTGCTCGAGGCGGCGGCGAAGGCGCGCGCCTCGAACGTGCTGACGCCCGCGCAGCTGGTCCACGTGGTCCGCCAGCGCGATCCAGCGGCCGGCGAGGCGCTCGCGCGGGAGATGGCCGCGTTCCGCCCGCTGCTCGTCGTCAACCAGGTCCGGGAGTCGTCGGATCTGGCGGTCGGGCCCGCGGTCGCGGCCGCGTGGCGGAAGTTCTTCGGGCTGCAGCTTCACTATCTGGGATACGTGCGGCATGACGAGGAGGCTTGGCGCGCGATCCGGCAGCGCCGGCCCCTCCTGCTCGATCGGCTCGACCAGCCGATCGCGCTCGATCTGGCGGCGGTCGCGACGGAGCTGCTCGCGCAGCCGCCGGCGCACGGGGAGGCCTAGGTGAAGCGGTTCGAGGACCAGACGCACTACGAGGTGCTCGAGGTCGCAAAAGAGGCGTCGCCCGACGAGATCGAGCGCTCCTACGCGAAGCTGCAGGAGGTCTTCGCGCCGGGCTCCATCGCGCTCTATTCGCTCGTGGATCTGGAGGAGCACAAGAAGCTGCTGACGCGGCTCGAGGAGGCCTACCTCGTGCTCTCCGATCTCCGCGCGCGCGAGGCGTACGACGAGCGCCACGGCTTCCGGCCGCCGCGGCGCAGGGAGCTTCGCGCAGAGGGGCAGCTCCCGCTCGGAGACCTGCTCGCGGCGGCCGATCGTCAGCCGGCGTGGCCGCGGGGCGCGGAGGAGTCACGAGCGGAGGCAGCGCGGCGCGCGGCGATGGCGACCGTAGCCGCAGAGGTGCTCACGCAGGCGGAGGCGCGGCTCGAGGAGGAGCGTCGGGCGGCCGAGCGGGCGCGGCAGGCCTCGGAGGCGGCGGCGGAGAGCGCGCGGTCGGCGGCGGCGCACGCAGCCTCCGAGGAGGCGTTGGAGGCGCGGCAGCGCGAGGTCGACGACGCGCGCGCGAGGGCCGACGTCGAGGCGCGCGTGACGGCAGAGGCGAAGGCGAAGGCCGAGCAGGAGTCGCGCCTGCGCGCCGAGGCCGACGTGCGCGCGAAGGCGGAGGAGGAGGCGCGCGTCCGGGCCGAGATCGAGGCGGAGGCGGCGCATCGCGCGGCGGCCGAGGCGGAGTCGCAGGCGGCGCGGGCTGCCGCAGAGGCGGCCGACGCGAGCGCGAAGGAGGCCGCGGTCGCCGAGGCCGCGCGGCTGCTCGCGCAGGAGTCGACGCGCCGGGCGGAGGCCGAGGCGGAGGCGCAGCGTGCAGCGTCGCAGGCGGCCCGGGAGGCCGAGGCGCGAGCCGCGGCGGAGGTCGAGGCGAAGCTCGCCGCCGACGCGGAGGCGCGCGGGCGGGCCGAGGCGGCCGAGCGCCAGCGGGTCGCCGACGAGGAGGAGGCGCGGGCCCGCGCGGAGAGCGAGGCGCGCGGGAAGGCGGAGGTCGAGGCGCGCTCGAAGGCGAAGGCGGAGGCGGAGGCGCGCGCGCTCGTCGCGGCCGAGGCGAAGGCGCACGAGGAGGCCGCCGCGCGGGCGAAGGCGGAGGCGGCGGAGCGGGCGCGGGAGGATCGCACGCGGCGGGCGGCCGAGGAGGTCGCGCGCGTCGAGGCCGAGCGATCCCGCACGCCGTCCGGCCCTCCGCTGCCGGAGCTCACGCCGGAGACCGAGTACACCGGCGAGCTGCTGCGCCGGGTGCGGGAGTCGCGCGGCGTCTCGCTGCGGGACCTCGCGACG
>CAYHCR010000279.1:0-3433 GCA_964354895.1 uncultured Myxococcales bacterium
CCCCGGTTCGATGCTCGCCCCGGTCGTCGCGTCGACGGCCCCCGAGAGCAAGGCGGAGGAGGATCTCCGCCGGATCCACTGCCCGAGCTGCGGCGTGCGGCAGCAGCTCCCCGGCACGCCCTGCGTCTCGTGCGGCATGCTGGTCCGCCCGCGGAGCTGAACGATGGCTGCGATCGAGAGCTCGCTCGCAGGTCTGTCGGCTGCATACACCTGCGTGGCCGGCTGCGACGGCCGCTACGGCCTCGACGAGACGATCTACGCCTGCCCGCGATGCGGCGAGCTGCTGCAGGTCAGCCACGATCTCGCCGCGCTCCGCCAGCGCAGCGGCGCCGGCTGGCGGTCCGCGCTCGAGGCCCGCGCCGCGCGGGCGACGAGCGGCGTATGGCTCCAGAAAGAATGGGTCCACCCCCACCTGCCCGACGACGCCATCGTCAGCCTGGGCGAGGGGCGATCGCACCTCACGCCGCTGCCACGGCTCGGCGCAGCCCTCGGGCTCGGCGCGCTGCTCGTCAAGCAGTGCGGCACGAGCCATACCGGCTCCTTCAAGGACCTCGGCATGACCGTGCTCGTGAGCGCGGTGAACGCCATGCGCCGCGCCGGCCGCCCGATCCGCGCGATCGCCTGCGCCTCGACCGGTGACACCTCGGCCGCGCTCGCCGCCTACGCCGCACACGCCGGCATCCCATCGATCGTCCTGCTCCCGCGCGCGAAGGTCTCGACCGCCCAGCTGGTCCAGCCGATCGCCGCCGGGAGCCTCGTGCTCTCGCTCGACACCGACTTCGACGGCTGCATGAAGCTCGTGCGCGCGCTCGCCGAGGACCGGACCCTGTATCTGGCGAACTCGCTCAATTCCCTGCGGCTCGAGGGGCAGAAGACGATCGCCGGCGAGCTCGCGCTGCAGCTCGGCTGGGACGTGCCGGACTGGATCGTCGTGCCGGGCGGCAACCTCGGCAATGTGTCGGCGATCGCGCAGGGCTTCCTGCTCCTCAAGGAGCTGGGGATCATCGAGCGCGTGCCGCGGCTCGCCTGCGCGCAGGTCGAGGCCGCGAGCCCGCTGCACCGCGCGTTCCTCGCCCGCTGGCACACCTTTACTCCGATGGTCGCAGGCCCGACGCAGGCCTCCGCGATCCGCATCGGCGCGCCCGTCTCCGTGGGTCGCGCGATCCGGGCGCTGCAGGCGACCGACGGGGTCGTCGAGGTGGCCACCGAGGACGAGCTCGCGGACGCCTCGGCCGAGGCCGATCGCGAGGGGCTCTTCACGTGTCCGCAGACCGGGGTCGCGCTCGCGGCGCTTCGCAAGCTCTGCGCCTCCGGCGTCATCGCGGCCGACGCGCGGGTCGTCGTGGTCTCGACCGCACACGGCCTGAAGTTCTCCGAGTACAAGGTCGGCTACCACGAGCGACGGCTGCCGGGCATCCACGCGCGGCGCGCCAACGATCCCGTCGAGCTCCCCGCAGAGCTCCCCGCCGTCGAGCGGGCCCTGCGCGAGCGGCTCGGCGGGGCAGGGGGATGAGTCATGGCGGCCAAGCGGTCACGGCGCGGTCTCTTCGTCGTCCTCGAGGGCCTCGACGGCTCCGGCACCACCACGCAGAGCAAGCGGCTCCTCGCCTGGCTGGAGGCGCGGGGCGTGCGCGCGCACGTGACCGCGCAGCCGTCGAGCGGCCCCATCGGCACGCAGATCCGGCAGATCCTGACCGGGCGACTCCGCGGTCGCGCCGGGCCGTTCGAGCGGCGGGCGCTCGCGCTCCTCTTCGCGGCCGATCGGGTCGATCACCTCGACGCCGTCATCGAGCCGGAGCTCGCGCGCGGTGGCGTCGTCGTCTCCGATCGCTACCTGCTCTCTTCGCTCGCCTACCAGGGGCTCGACGCGCCGGTCGCGTGGGTCGCCGAGATCAACCGCATGGCGCGGCCGCCGGACTGCACGCTGTTTCTGGAGGTGCGTCCGGAGGTCGCGCTCAAGCGCCGCCTCGAGGCCTCGCCCGGGCGCGCGGAGCTCTTCGAGACGCTGCCGCTCCAGCGGCGGATCGCCAGGAACTACGCGGCCGCGCTGCGCACGCACGGCAAGCTCCAGAAGGTCCGCGTCCTCGACGGCGAGGCGCCGCTCGACGACGTCACGGCGGCGGTCGAGCGCGAGGTCGAGGCGCTGCTCGCGCGCCGCTGAAGGGAGGCGGCGGCGGTCGGATGGTCGGGTAGCATCCCGGCATGATCGACGCCCCCCGCGTGCAGGAGCTGCACATCGTCCGCAAGGTGCGTGAGACGATCCGCAAGTGGTGGCGCATCGAGATCTCGCTCTCCGACGCGAGCGGCTACGTCGTCGACCACTCGACGGGCACCGTCATCCCGCCTCACTCGCGCTTCTGCGAGGCCTCGCTCTCCGGCAAGGAGGGCTTCGCGCGATGCAACCGCTCGATCGAGCGGGCGGTGCGTGAGCTCGAGGCGGCAGGTCCCGGCGCGCGCGGTCGCGCGGTGCTGACAGACATGTGTCACCTCGGGCTGCACGTCATCGCGTGTCCGATCTGGGACCAGCAGGAGTTCTGCGGCGCGCTCTTCGCGTGTGGCTTCCTCACCGAGGCGCGCAAGCAGGAGCGGCGCGAGCATGTCTTGCGGACCGCCGCCGCGCAGGGGCTCGCCGTCGTCGATCCAGCCGGCGCGTGGGACGGCATCCCGACGCTCTCCGCGCGCGACCTCGCCTATTTTCAGGATCTGCTCGAGACGACCGTCGAGGAGATCGCCCACTTCCAACGCACGGTCGGTGAGCAGGAGCGACGCATCCGCGAGCTCTCCAGCCAGCTCGGCGGGCGGGGGCGTTTCCCGAACCTGCTCGGCACCAGCCCCTCGATGCGTCGGCTGCATGCGCTGCTGGACAAGATCGTCGAGAGCGACGCGACGGTGCTCATCACGGGGGAGAACGGGACCGGCAAGGAGCTCATCGCGCGCGCGCTCCACACGCAGGGCCCGCGCCGGGACAAGCCGTTCGTCGTGCAGAACTGCGCGGCCCTCAACGACAACCTGCTCGAGAGCGAGCTCTTCGGCCACGTCCGGGGCTCCTTCACCGGCGCGACGCGGGACAAGCAAGGTCTCTTCGCCGTCGCCGACGGCGGGACGTTCTTCCTCGACGAGATCGGAGACACCTCGCTCGCCATGCAGGTGAAGCTGCTGCGTGTGCTGCAGGAGGGGACCTTCCTCCCGATCGGCGCGACGCGCCCGGTGCAGGTCGATGTGCGGGTCGTCGCCGCGACGAACCGGCCCCTCAAGGAGATGATCGCCCGCAAGGAATTCCGCGAGGATCTCTTCTATCGGCTCCATGTATTGACCGTCGAGGCCCCGCCGCTGCGCGAGAAGCTCGAAGATCTGCCCCTGCTGTGTGAGCACTTCCTCGCCTCCTACGCCGAGCGCAGCAAGCGGCCGCGCAAGCACCTCGCCCCGGACCTGC
>CAYHCR010000279.1:3443-5583 GCA_964354895.1 uncultured Myxococcales bacterium
GCGACTGGCCGGGCAACGTGCGGGAGCTCGAGAACGAGATCGAGCGGCTCGCGGTCCTCTCCGGCGACGCCGAGCGCATCGGCGCAGAGCTGCTCGAGGCGGGCGGCAGGCCCGGCGCGCTGGATCGCGACCGCGCGCGCTTCAAGGCGCGCGGCGATCTGGCCGGCGCCGTCGCCGCGCTCGAGGAGGAGATGATCCGCCAGGGCCTCGTCGCGACGCATTGGAACAAGACGCAGCTCGCGAAGAAGCTGGGTGTGTCGAGGACGACGCTCCTCAAGAAGATCAAGGAGTATGGGGTGGAGGATCGGGAGGAGGGTGCGTGAGTTCGTCGAGCAGCTCGCCGCCCGTCCCCGGCACGCACCTGCCGGGGAGGCCGATCGCGGTCAGCCCGCGTCCAGGCCGAGCCGCTCCAACATCCTCGTGAAGAGGCCCTCGTCGCGCGGACTCCTCGGCGCCAGCGCGGCCACGCCGAAGCCGAACCGGGCCTCGAAGGCCGGATTGCTCCACCGCCGCGTGCCATCGTCGAGCTTCGGCACCAGCAGCCACGCTGCCTGACACCGCCCGCCATGGCCCTCCCAGACGAGCGAGTCGCGATAGAGGTGTGCCGATGCAAGGGCGTCCCCGATCATCGAGTCGCCGACGCGGTACTTCGCGTCGAGGCAGATCCACCGACCCTCGGCCGACGCAGGGGTCCAGGTGAGCACGAGGTCCGGCCGCCGCTCGGAGGAGAGGCTGTATCGCGCGCTGTCCGGCGCTCGCGCGAAATAGCTCGGGAAGACGGGGTTGAACCATAGCGTGAGCGCTCCGCCCGGCAGCGTGCCCACGAGCGAGGCGCCGGTGCCGTGCCCTTCGCACAGCCGCTGCATCCCGCGCTCCGACCATCTCTCCGCCGCGGGGAGCCTCTCCCGCAGCCATCGGCCGAGCGCGAGGAAGGTCCAGAGCTCGTAGATCTCAAAGGAGGGCCTGATCGGGACCTCGTCCGCGTCACGCCCGGACGCGGGCCGAAACCGCGGAGAGAGGAAGGGCCGGCAGAGCCGGTGGACGCGCGCGTAGCGCGGATCATCCTGCATGGTCAGCAGCGCCGCCTCCGTCGGTCGCGCGTGCTGGAGTCGGCCGAGGAAGGACCGCCGGACGAGTCGACGCACCGCCAGGCTCCCTTCGCGTGCGGCCTGACAGCGGGCGGCTCTCCACGCCGCTTCGTCCACGCGCCTCGGATCCAGCTCTGCCTCGATCGTGCCGCCACGCCGTCCTCGAGGCGCGAGGCGTGTCTCCAGCGCCTCGAGCCGCAGCGCCACCTGCCGCAGGAGCCAGGCCACGAACTGGTTTGCAGGATGATCGAGGGCTGGCTCCAGCACGAACTGCGGGACGTCGGGCGGCCGTTCCCCGAGCGCCGCCACCGTGCCCTGCAGCGCGGCCGTCGCCACGGGGGTGCGCGCGAGCCAGCGGACGGTCTCCGGCTCGACGCGTCGGATCGTGTTCATGGGCAGGTCAAGCCACGTGCCCCGCTCGCGGATCCTCGGCGCGGCGAGCAGCGCACGGGTCGCGCCGAGCAGCGGCTGGACCAGCTCCAGCAACGCAACCGCACCCGCCTCGACGCGGCCATCGCCTCCCGTGACGGAGCCGTGTCTCGCGCCCGAGTCGCCTTCGGTGACACCGGGCAACCACGCATCGAGCTCTTCGAGGAGCTCAAGCCACTCCCGGGCGTCGAGCTTGGCGGCGCGCGGAAGCACCACGACGGCGACGGCCTCGACGGGCCGGCCCGCCCGCCGCCGCTCGAGCCGGAAGGAGCCGGCCGAGGCGCCGAGAGACAAGTGGAACGAGCCGTCCGCTCGCCGCTCGAGCCGGCGCTCGTTCAGCCAGAGCTCGTCGTCGACCGCCACTCCGACGGCGACTGCCTCCGGCTCCGCGCCGAGCTCCAGCCGATGGCTCGAGAGCTCCTCGAAGACGAGCGCCGTCCGATCGGTCGCCGCAGGCTCCTCGCCGACGCGAAGCCGCATCTCAGCTCCAGAACTTCGTCAGCCCGACGGCCGCGAGCTGCTCCTTCATGTCTCGCAGCTTGGCCTCCGAACGAACGAGACCACGCTCCGTGCAGATCGCCTGGGCGCGATCGAGCGCCTCATGGAGCGACCGGCTCTCTTCG
>CAYHCR010000280.1:0-5573 GCA_964354895.1 uncultured Myxococcales bacterium
CCACTCGCGAGCGGGGACATGGACGGAGATGGGTGCCGGGATGGCTGTGACGCTTGCCGCGGCGACAACCGGTACCGACACGCGGCCGAGCGGGGTCAGGCCGTGCCGCCTGGGGCACATCAGGTCCCGTCCGACGAGCGGTGCGCGGACCGTGACGGCGATGGCGTCGGCGATTCCTGCGACAACTGCCGCGAGGTCGCAAATCCCACGCAGTCGGACTGCGACGACGACGGGATCGGCGATCTCTGCGAGGTCGAGTCGAGCCCGCAGGAGGTCTGTGTGCGGGCGGAGATCTGGCCCGTCCTCCATGAGACCGTGGAGAAGGTCACCGCCCCGACGGACTGCGTCACTTGGCGGGGGTCTTCCATCTGCCACACGGATTCGGTGACGACGTGGACTCTTGACTCCTTCGAGCACACCATCGCGGCCGTGGGCGCGGAGCACACGCTCGATCGATCCTGTGGGTATGGGGCGGACCCGGCGCAGCTGGAGCCGGAACCGATGCATCATGCGGTGGAGCAGCGCTGGTGTGAGTGCCCGAACGTCCTGCGTCGCGAGGGCGAGAGCACCGCGGCCTGGGCCTCACGGTTCGCGGAGAAGTGTGATCTGTATTGCCCGAAGCGTCCGGTGATCAGCTCGATTCAGGACAATGGTCCTTCAGCAGGCGTGGCTGCGGCTCGCGCCGGCTGGTTTCGCGAGGAGTGGCAGACCTGCCAGACCGATCCCGACGGGACCGAGCCGTTCCCGAATGGCGCGCCGTACCGTTGCGCAGAGCCTGCGTTCTACGGCGCGCTGGCGCGACCGGGCGTGCAGGCGACAGCCTGCGAGGTCCTGTCCAAGCCGACCACCCTCCTCAATCGCAGAGCTGATGTGGATCTCTTCTCATGGGATCCCGCCGTCCTGGCCGAGCCCCGCTGGCTCTGGAGGTGCGAGAACGCACCCACCGGTCCCGTCGCGCAGACGGAGGCACCCACTTGCGGCCGGTCGCTCCGGACACGAATGACGCCGATCCTCCGAGCGCTTCACCCGGACCGGCCGGTGCTCGTCGACTCGGCGCCTTGCCAACCCTCCTCCGATGATCCGGATTTCACCGATCCGTTCCGGTGGCAGGACCGCTACGACCAGCACGGCGTCCACACCTACCTGGACGCAGAGCCGGCGTGTCACACGGAGGTCTCGGCCGCGACTCGCACCTCAGACGAGGAGACGTTCGCCGATGTGTTTGGAATCGGCGGCTTCCTCGATTTTTCGGAGGAGCCCGTTGCGGACATTGGCCCGACGTACGGCGAGGTCCCGGCCGGCCTCCTCCGGAGCGCGTTCGATCTGCCGCTTTCGGTCGAGATCCTCGACGACCTGGTCCACTGTCCGGTCTGCACCGAGCTTGCTCTCTCCGCGTCGCAGGGGCTCCCTGTCGCGGTGATCACCGCGACCTTCGAAGATCCGCTCGATCGCGTTGGCGCGCTCGGGTTCGCCGCACGGGAGACCGCCCTCCCCGACGGACGAAGGCGCGCCTTTGTATTCTCAGGCCGGGTGCCGGGCGCGATGGATCCCACGGAAGCTCTCTTCGTCGGTGATCGTGTCGGCGAGGAGCGCCGTTGGTCGCGTGTGCCCGCAGAGCCAACAATCGGCGTGGCGAGCCTCCTCGCCGACCTCCCGGCCGCGCCCCTCGACCTCGCACGGTTCCGCGTTCCCGAGGCTGGCGGCGAGCTCTATGGCGCGCTCGCTGCCGGCACGCTGCGGCTCTACACCCCGGCCGGAGCGCTCAAACGAACGCACTCGGTTCCTTCCGCGGTCGCGATGGCGGCGAGCCCCGGCGGCAGCCACGCAGCGCTCGTCACCAACGACAAGCGCATCCTCCTCGTCGCGGCAGGCACCGGCGAGGCCGAGGAGGTGTCGTTCGACGACGGCTTTGACGCAGCTCCCAGCCTCGCTGTATCGCCCGACGGCAGGGCGCTCTGGATCCTCGGCTCGACCCACGGCGTCGCTCGATTGCTCCGTGTCGCGCTCGATCCCCTCGCGGTGACCGCCGACTTCGCACCGGATCCCGGCGCGGCCTGGCTCGCGGTGGACGCCGCCGGCACCGCCTTGCTCGGTCGGCTCGGGACCGGGAAGGTCCAGCGCTTTGCGGAGGATGGCCTCGCGCTCGATGGCTGGGAGGTCCCCGAGAAGATCGTGGCGCTCGTCGGCTCGCCGGTAGACGCAGGGGTGCTCTTTGCCGCGACATCGACGCGCGAGCTCTACGTGCTCGAAGCAGGCGTCCCGAGGCGGCTCGCTTCGTTCGCGACGGAGATCGAGGGATGTACTGCCTCGCCCGACGGGCTCTCCCTGCAAGTCCGCCTGGAGGGCGGGCTGCTCCGCTCCGTTGACGCCCTGTCTGGCGCCGTCCGGAACGTCGCCACGATCCCGGGAGTGACCGTGCAGCTCCCGTTGCCGGACGGCCGCTCACTGCTGGTCGGTTCGCCTTCCGCGCTCCGGCTCGTCACGGGTTTTGCGGTCGACGGTCGCGCGCCGTCGGCGCGAGAAGATGCCTCGCTCGTCTCCACCGGACCGGGACGGCCACTCCTGCTGCTGGGCGGTTGGGCGGAAGATGTGTGGCGCCTCCATCCCTCCACCGGGCGCTGGGAGCCGCTGCCCTTTCCATGGGGCGGACGTCCCGGCAAGCGGCTCGGTGCGAGCGTAACGGCTGACCTGGCCAGCGGCCGGGTGTGGCTCGTCGGTGGCGAGCAGGGCGGCCCGCACCTCGGCGAGCTCTGGCAACTCTCGTTTGCGACGTGGAGCTGGGAGCTGCTCGCGGAGTCGCCGTACCTCGCTGTCAGCGGCGCGGGCCTGCAATTTGACGCCTCTCGAGACCGCCTCCTGGTGTTCGGCGGCGAATCGGACGAGGGGCTCACCAACCGACTGCTCTCGTTCGATCTCTATTCCAGGCGCTTGCGCGACGTGACGCCCGACGACCGCGCTGGCGGGCCTTCGCCGGTGCTGCGTCCGGCGATGCTGGCCGATCCCCGCCGTGGAATGGTTACTGCGTTCGGCGGCGATTCGCTTCGACCTCCCAACCGGGCGTTTGCGGTGCGGACCAATGACCTCGGGCACAAGGCGCGGTGGCGCGCGCTGTCGGTGGCGCCGTGAAGGCCGGCTGGGCGGGAGGTCCGCTGGCCTCGCTCCTCCTGCTCGCTTCGGCGTGCGGCTGCGAGACTTCGGGGCCCGAGCCGGCGGGACCACACGGTGGTGGTTCGGGAGGGGGCGGTGGCTCCGCCGGTGGAACGGGAGGTCACGGAGGCTCCGGCGGAGGATCGGGAGGTGGAGCAGCCGACGGTGGCACGGGCGGTGGTGGGCTCCCAGGATGTCTACCGTGGGTAGCGAGCTGCGTGCGGGATTCGGAGTGTGAGGCGTGGGCGACTGTCGCACCGACGACGTCTGACGACCCGATGGGCGCCGTGCAGGGCTCCGCCCGGGCCGCGCGCGGCGGTTACGCGGTCGTCGGGAGTCGCTTGGCCTACGAATCGGACGGGCTCGACGATATCGTGCTGCACGATCCGCTGGGACTTCGAGAGCGAAACGTCGCGCCGCACCCGACGACCGGCATGGGATTTATCGCATCGAACGGAACGCACCTGGTTCGGAGCGCGCTCGATTGTAACGACTCGGGCTGCGACTCGCTGATTCTTCTGCACGACCTCGAACGCTGTCTCTCCATGGAGCTGCTTCGCATTCCGGCCGACGATCTGCGCGCCTACTTCGGCTCTGCGCAGCTTGTTCATGGTCGCCTCTACTTTATCGAATCGCTCGGGAATGACGGTGTTGCGATCGAGCTCGAGCTCGCGACGGGTTCCCGCAGGGAGTTTCGCGCGGCTTCGGTCAGTCAGAGCTGGTTGATCCGAGCTGGCGATGGTTGGGTCGCGATGCTTGAGGATCGACGCGAGGGCCACCAGCTCGACCTTCGAGTCGTGCAGGTCGCGACCGGAGAGTCGCGGTGGGTGACGGACAGCGCTGGGATCGAATGGGACCCACGAATCGCTGACGGTATACTGTATTGGTCCGACTCCCGCGCCGGGCTGACGACGGCCTCGTCCGAGGACGAGCACGACATCTACGCGTACGACCTCGCGACCGGCACCACCCGCGCCGTCGTGACATCACGCGGCTCGCAGATGCTCGCTGACGCCCGAGGAGAGGAGCTCCTCTGGCTGGATTTCCGCGACGGCTACTGGTTTCCGGAGAATCGAGGTGGCGTTGTAGACATCTATTCGGGCAACGCACGCACCGGTGAGCAACGCAAACTCACTAACGCGCCGCGACTCCGCTGGTCGGCCCACTTCTTCGGCGATCGCTTCGCGTGGATGCAGGCCGAGGCCCCGCCGGGGTCGCCGTACGACGATCGGCTGTGGCACGCACCGTTGCCGGCTTCTCCGCCGTAGGTCGATGAAGCGCGGCGCTCGTGGGAGCCCGGGCAGGATTGAGGTCATCGACCCGCTGCGCGGATCAGAGCTCGACGAAGAACGTCGTCCCGCCGGGACCTGTCTCGAAGCGCGCCGTCCCCCCGCGCGCCAACGCGATCGCCCGGACGATCGCGAGGCCCAGCCCCGTGCCGCCCGCGGCGCGCTCCGTCGTGAAGAAGCGCTCGAAGATCCGCGCCCGGTTGCCTTCGGAGATCCCGGGGCCCCGGTCGCTCACGCAGAGCTGCACACGACCGCCCGGCGCGGCGCGCGCCGTCAGCACCACGGGCGAATCGCCGCCGTGGCGGACCGCGTTGTCCAGCAGGTTGCCGACCGCCTGATCGAGCTGCTCGCGCGGGATGCAGAGCGAGGCGGGCGCGTCCTCCCAGCAGAGCTGCACACGCCCCGGGTGTCGATCGACGAGCGCCTGCAGCGCCTCCCGCAGCGGCAGCGGACCTGCGGCCTCCGGCACGTTCTCGAGGCGCGCGAGCGCCAGCAGCCCGCGCACGAGCCGGTCCATGCGCGCCGCGTCCTGCAGGACGTGATCGAGGAAGCGCTCGCGCTCCGGCACGGTCATCTCCGCCCAGCCCTCGCGCAGCAGCTCGGCGGCGCCGCGGATCGAGGTGATGGGCGTCTTGAGCTCGTGGCTGGCGTTCGCGGCGAAGCGCTCCACGTAGGCCGCGCGCGACGTGAGCTGGGCGGTCATGCGTGCGAGCGCCTGCTCGAGCTCCGCGATCTCCCTGGGCCGAGGCCCCGGCTCCAGCGCCTGCCAGGCGCCACCGGCCGCGAGCTGCTGCGCCCGCGCCGCCAGCCGACGCAGCGGCCGCGCGATCCCGCGGGAGAGCACGAGCGAGACGCCGATCGTCAGACCGAGCGAGAGCAGCAGTGCCGCCAGCAGCAGGCCCCGATCCCGGTAGAGCGCCTTGCCCGGATCGAGCGCGGTGCGGCTCGTGCGCACGACCGCGATCACCTCGCCGGCCGAGAAGATCGGGAGCGCCACGTAGACCCGCACGCGGCCGCGCCGGCTGATGGATTCGAGCGGCGGGAGCGGATCCTCCGAGCGCCGCTCGCGCAGGGCCGCGGCCTGCCGGCCCGCGAGCGCGGCCCGCACCTCCGGCAGCTCGCCCATGCAGACGCCGT
>CAYHCR010000281.1:0-5570 GCA_964354895.1 uncultured Myxococcales bacterium
GCACGGGATCGCCGTGTCCACGCCGAGCCAGAGCTCGTCGGCTTCGACGTCGACAACACGCCGCCCGTGGTCGCGTTCGTCGCACCGATCGCCGGCAGCGGCGCGACGGGCCTGCTCCCGATCAACGTGGCAGCGACCGACAACGTCCGGCTGGCGGCGATCGAGTTCGGCGCGACGACCGCGCTCACGAGCCCGCTCGTGACGCAGTTGGACACGACCGTGCTGCCGGAGGGCCCCTGGACCCTCACGGCGACCGCGCGGGATCCTGCGATCCGCGACGATGTGGCGGGCGGAAACATCGCGACGGCCTCGATCTCGATCGTGATCGACCGCTCCCCGCCCACGATCTCCATCGAGGCGCCGCTCCCGGGCGCCATCACCGGCGACCTCGTCGCGGTGCAGGCGACCGCGAACGACGTCACCGGGATCGTCTCGCTCACGCTCGCTGATTCGGTCGGCGTCTTCGCGACGCTGCCTGGTCCGGGCCCGAGCTTCCTGACGAGCTGGGACTCCACGCGCGTCCCGAGCGGACCTGCGACGCTGACGCTCCTCGCGACGGACGGCGCGGGCAACCAGACGACGACCACGGTGGTCGTGACGATCGACAACCTCCCGCCGGTCGTGAGCGTCGTCTCGCCGCTCGTCGGCGCACGTCGCGGCGGCCTGGCGACGTTCGAGGCCGCCTCCACGGATCCGCGCGGGGTCGCGCAGGTGACGCTGGACGTCGACGGCGTCGTGCTCGCGACGCCCGTGCTGCCGCCGTATCGCTTCGTCGTCGACACGCGCACGCTGATCGACGGGGCGCACACTTTCCGCGCGACCTCGGTCGATGTCTCTGGCCGCTCCGCCGTGGCCTCCGTCGCCGTCACGGTCGACAACACGCCGCCTTCGCTCAGCTTCACGGCGCCCGTGCCGGGCCAGCACCGCTCGGCCTTCGTGGACGTGTCGCTCAACGCGTCGGACGCTGGCGGACTCGCGGTCCTCTCGAGCGAAGGGCGATCGTCGGCGACGAGCCCGCTCGCCTATCGACTCGATCTCTCCGCGGACGCCGACGGCCCGCGCACGCTGACCGCGAGCGCGAGTGACAACACCGTCGTCGACGACGGCGCCGCGCCCGGCAACACAGCGAGCGTCAGCCGCGCGATCACGGTCGACAACACGCCGCCGACGGTCGCGCTCACCGTGCCGGCCGCCGGCGCCGCGCTGCGCGGGACGGTGACCGTCGCCGCGACGGCGTCCGACGCGATCGCCCTCACGCAGGTCCAGCTGCGCGCGGCGGGCGTCGCCCTCGGCGCGGCCATCCCCGCCCCCGGCCCGTTCACCGCGAGCTGGATCACGAGCTCCACGTCCAACGGCAGCAAGGTCGTCCGCGCGGAGGCCTATGACATGGCCGGCAATGTCGGCGTCGCGGAGCGGACCGTCTCGGTGGACAACACCGGACCGACCGCGTGCGACATCACGACCCCGGCGCTCAACGAGCGGCTCAGCGGCGTCGTGGCCTTCAGCGCGACGGGCGCCGACGCGGTCGGGCTCACCTCGATCGAGCTGCGCATCGACGGCGTGCTCGTCGCGACCGGCGCGGGCGCAAGCGCGACGACCGCCTGGAACACCGTGCTCGCCTCCGCCGGGCTGCACGCGCTCGACGCGATCTGCCGCGACGCCGCGGGCAACACCCGCGCCGCCACGACGCGATCGGTCAGCGTCGACAACGATCCTCCCTCTCTGACGATCACGAGTCCCCTCAGCGGCCTCGGGGTCTTCCGGATGACGCCGATCACGGCGAACGCCGGGGACGTCTCGGGCGTGGCCCGCGTGGAATTCCGCGTCAACGGCGCGCTCGTCGGGACCGACCTGACCTCGCCGTACGCGGCGACCTACGACTTCACCTACGACGCCGGCACCGCGACCGTCCGCGTCGACGCCATCGACGCCGAGGGCAACGTCGCGACGGCGAGCACGACCGTCACGGTCGTCCCGCGCGCGAACTTCCGCGTGGCAGAGCTGTACGATCCGGTCGGCGCGATCGGCACGAACGGCTTCGCGATCGGCGACGTGACGAACGACGGTCTCCCGGACGTCGTCACGGGCGGCGCGACCGTCTCGCTGCTGGCCGGTAACGCGAAGCGGCTCATGCCCGCCACCCAGCTCGCCGGCCTCGCGACCGTCCTCGCGACGCAGCTCGTCGACGTGGACGGCGACGGCGATCGCGATCTCGTCGCGATCCGCGCGAGCTCCTTCGACACGCAGCTGCGGGCGGCGGACGGCAGCTTCGGCGCGCCGGTCTCCGTGGCGCTCGGCAACATCCAGGCGACCTCGCTCGCGACGGGCGACCTCGACGCCGACGGGGATCTGGACGTCGTGATCGGTCGCGCCGCCGTGCTCGGCGACGCGGTCGTCCTGCACAACACCGGCGGCCTGTTCGCGGTCGCCGCCACGTACGGGACCGGCGGCGGCGTGACCGACGTCGTGCTGGCCGACGTCGACGGGGACGCGGACCTCGATCTCGTCGTGGGCCACGGCACGGGCATCTCCAAGCTCACGGTCTTCCGGAACCTCGGGACCGGCTCGTTCCTCGGCGGCCAGGACACGGCGACGATCGGACCGCCCGAGCAGCTGCGCACCGGCGACTTCGACGGCGATGGTCTGCTCGAGATCATCGCGGTCCTGCCTGCGACCTCGCAGCTCGAGCGGCTCGAGGCGGCGGCGCCCGGCAACTTCACCTCGGTCGCGACGATCGCCACCGAGCCTTCGCCGACGGGCCTCGCGGCGGGCGATCTTGACGGCGATGGCGATGCGGACCTCGCCGTCACGGTCGCGGGCCTCAACGGGCTCGAGATCTTCACGAACGCCGGCGGCGCCTTCACCTCGAACCAGGCGCTCTTCATCGGCCGCGGCGTGCGCCGTCCGGCCCTCGCGGATCTCGACGTGGACGGCGTGCTCGACATCGTCCTGAGCCTCTCGGACGAGGCCTCGATCGCCGTCGTCCGCAACCAGGGCGGGCTCTCGTTCGTCGCGGCCGGCGCGCTGCGCACGTCGCTCGCAGGCGTCCGGCGCACGCCGCGGGCCGTCGCGGTCGGAGCGCTCTCGGGCACCGGCTACGATGACTTCGCCGTCACCTTCGACGCCGCCGCGCCCGCGCTCCAGCAGGTCGCGGTCTACGAGGCGCAGGGAGGGTCGGCCTTCACCGTCGTGGAGAGCCGAGCGCTTCAGGTCACCGGGGCCGCCTGCGCGGTGCTCGGTGACTGCCCCGCGGGCTGGACCTGCGTCGGAGCCATCGTCGCGCCGCCGACCCCCGGCCTCTGCACCTCGAGCGCCATGGGCGTCGCGAGCTCCCTCGCGGTCGGTGACGCGGACGGCGTCGTGCCGGCGGACCTCGCGGTCGGCACGGCGACCACCACGGGCGTCGTCGCGGCCTACCTGCCGCGAACGCTCGCCGGGATCGGCATGGACGAGATGCGCAACGAGGCCGCGCCCGCTGCGGTCGCGTTCGGCGACACGAACGGCGACGGTCGCGACGAGCTCTTCTTCACCGTCGACCCGGCGCTCGCCGTCAACGACGGCGTGGTCGAGTGGGACTTCGCGCTCAAGGCGCCCGGCACGCGCCGGATCACCGCCGAGGGGCCGCGCTCCCTGCTCGTGACCGACACCGATGGCGACGGCGATCAGGACCTCGCGGTCGCGAACAACGTCGCCGACAACGTGACGGTCTTCCCGTCCGTCGGCGGTTCGCTCGCCGCGCCGACGACCTTCGCCGCGATGAACGGCCTCGTCTCGATCGGGGCCGGCCGCGTGGCCGGTGACGCCCTGGTGGATCTCCTCGGCGTCGGCAGCTCGCAGGCCGTGCTGATGAGCGGCGCGCCCGGCGGCTTCCTCTCCCCGACCGTCTGGGCGGCGGGCACGACGCCCTCGAAGATCGCCGTCGGCGACTTCAACGGCGACGGGCTCGACGACATCGCGACGCTCAACCCCGGCGTCGATCGCGTCGTCGTGCTGCACGCCCGCCCGCAGGGTGGGTTCTTCGGCCCTGACGAGTTCCCGCTCGGGCCGGGGCTCTTCGATCTCTCCAGCGGCGACCTCGACCGCGACGGCGCGCCCGATCTGGCCGTCACCTCGACGACGGGCCGGGCCGTGGGCCTGCTCGTCAACGACGTCGACAAGGGCGCGCCGCTCATGTCGGTCGTGCGGCCTTCGCCCGGCGAGCTCCGGGGCGGGCTGATGACCGTCGAGGCCACGCTCGTGGACGCGACCGGGATCGACCGCCTCGAGATCTCCGTCGATGGCGTCGTGCTCCACACGCGCGTCGCCGCGCCGTGGCTCGCGGTGATCGACACCTCGACGCTCCTGGACGGTGCCCACGAGCTGCGGCTCGAGGCCTTCGATCTGACCGCGAACTCGATCGTGCAGTTGATCGGCTTCGACGTGGACAACACCCCGCCCCTCGTCGCCTTCGCGGCCCCGATCGCGGGCGCCGCGGTCTCCGGGTCGCTGGCCGTCAACGTGACCGCGACGGACAACGTGCGCCTCGCGTCGATCGCCTTCGAGGCCAACAGCTCGGCGGTCAGCCCGCTGCTGGCGACGGTGAACACGCTCCTGCTGCCGGAGGGGCCGCGGACGCTGACGGCGACCGCGCGCGACACGGCGATCGTGAATGACCTGCCCGGCGGCAACCTCGGGACGGCGTCGATCTCGGTCGTGATCGACCGCACCTCTTCGACGCTCTCGATCGTCGCGCCGCTCGGGGGCGCGGTGACCGGCGACCTCGTCGCGGTCCAGGCCACGGCGAGTGACCCCGCGGGGATCACCATGGTCGAGTTCTCGGACGCGGTCGGCCTCTTCGCGACCGTGCCCGGACCTGGCCCGAACTTCCCGGCGAGCTGGGACTCCACGCGCGTGCCGAGCGGCCCCGCGACGCTCACGGTCCGCGCGACCGACGGCGCGGGCAACCAGACGACCCGCACGGTGGTCGTCACGATCGACAACCTGCCGCCTGTCGTCAGCATCACGACGCCGCTCGCCGGCCAGCGCCGCGGCGGCCTCACGACCTTCACCGCCGCCTCGACGGATCCGCGCGGCGTCGCGCAGGTCACGCTGGAGGTCGACGGCGTGCTGCTCGCGACGCCGATGGCGCCGCCGTATCGCTTCGTCGTCGACACGCGGACCCTCAGCGAGGGCACGCATACCTTCCGCGCGACCTCGCTGGATGTGTCAGGCCGCTCCGCGGTCGCGTCCGTCTCGGTCACGGTCGACAACACCCCGCCGACGCTCGCCTTCACGGCGCCCGTGCCGGGCGAACACCGCTCGGGCTTCGTCGACGTCGCGCTCAACGCGTCGGACGCCGGCGGGCTCTCGGGCCTCGTGAGCGAGGGCAACTCGTCGCCGACGAGCCCGCTCAATTACCGGCTGAGCCTCGTCGCCTCGCCGGACGGGCCGCGCACGCTGACGGCGACGGCGACGGACCAGTCGATCGTCGACGACGGCGCGGTGGCTGGAAACGTGGCGACCGCGACGCGGGCGATCACGGTGGACAACACGGCGCCGACGGTGGTGCTCACGGCGCCCGGCGCGGGGAG
>CAYHCR010000282.1:0-5560 GCA_964354895.1 uncultured Myxococcales bacterium
CAGCCCGAGGAGCGCGGACTCGCGGCGCACGTCGGCCGCGGCCGTCGGCGCGAGCGCCTCCTGCAGGAGCGGGAGCAGGGCCGGCGCGTCGACCGGCTTCTGGACAAACGAGATCGCGCCGAGCCGCATCGCCTCGACCGCGGCCGCGATCGTTCCGTGGCCCGTCACGACGATCACGGGCGGGCGGCGTCCCGGCGTGCGCCGCAGCACCTCGAGCCCGTCGAGATCGCCGAGCGAGAGATCAAGCAGCACGACCTCGGGTCCGCCGCGCAGGATCGCCGCGATCGCCGTCGCGCCATCCGGCGCCTCCTCCACGACGAAGCCTGCGCGCCCCAGCGCCTTGCCGATCGCGTGCCGGAAGGCCGCGTCGTCGTCCACGATAAGGATCCGCCGCCCCGTCATCGCTCCCCCTCCAAGTCGCCGATCCGCCCGCCGCTTCGTCCCGCCCGGGCGCCGTTCAACCCACCGGCGCGAGCGGCAGCTTCGTCGCCCGCTCGGCCTCCGGGAGGACGAGCCGGGCCCGCGCGCCGCCCTCCGGCCGATCCTGCAGCGACAGCTCGCCGCCCGCGTCACGCACCAGGGCCCGCGCCGTGTAGAGCCCCAGCCCCGTGCCTTTGCCCTGCGGCTTCGTCGTGACGAACGCCTCGAAGAGTCGCGCGGCGAGCCCGGGCGGCAGCCCCGGCCCCTCGTCGTCGATCTCGAGCACGACCTGCCCATCGGGCGCCACGCCGCAGCTGACGCGGATCCGGGCGCCGGGACGCGGCTCCACGACGTCGAGCGCGTTCTGCAGCAGGTTCACGAAGACCTGCACGAGGCCGTCGTAGGGCATCGCGACCGTGCGCGCGCGGACCGTCGGATCGATCACGAGCCGCTCGCGGTGCTGCGCGCCGAAGACCAGCGTCGCCGCCCGATCCAGCGCCCCGCCGAGCGGACCGGGCGCGGAGGCGGCGGCCCCGAGGAGCGCGTCGCGGCCCACGAGCAGGCCCTGCGTGATCGCCCGGCAGCGCCGCATCTCGTCGAGGATGATCGCGGCGGACTCGTCGAGATCGGCCGCGAGCGCCGCGGCCTCCGGCGGCGCCGAGGCGAGCGCCGCGCGCATGTCTGCCGCGAGCGTCTGGATCGTCGCCAGCGGCGTGTTGAGCTCGTGCGCGACGGCCTGCACCGTCCGGCCGAGGCTCGCGAGCTTCTCCGCGAAGAGCAGCTTGCGCTCGGCCAGCACCGAGTCGGTCCGGTCGAGGTGGAGTCGGAGCACCGACGCCGGGGCCTCGTCGCCGAGCGGGAAAGAATGCATCTCGATCACGCGCTCGCGCCCGCCCGCGTCCCGCCGTTGGAACCGACAGGTCCCGTGGCGGCCGTCCCGCGCCTCGAGCATCGGGCAGCGCCCACCGTCCCGTTCGCACGCGCCGGCGCCGCAGGCCGGAGCCTCGGTGTGCTCGCGCAGGTGGCGGTTCTGGAACCTCGGCGCGCCGTCTGGCCCGAGCACCTCCACGCCGACCTCCAGCCGGTCGAGCGCGGAGAGCAGGATCTCCGTGTCGCGCCGGGAGGAGCGCCGCGCGGCGACCGCCTCGTCCCGCCGCACGGTCAGCTCTGCGGCCGAGCGCTGCGCCACGTAGGCCGCGGCGACGAAGGTGACGAGGAACGCCGCGCCGTCGAGCAGCGGCGCGACCGCGGGCGTCGGATCGAACGAGGCGATCCGCAGCAGCGGCGTCGCCTCTGCGGCGAGCAGGAACGAGACGCAGAGCAGCGCGAGGCCCGTGGCGAGCAGCGCGCCATCGCGCCCCGAGAGCGTGCTGACCACGAGCAGGTGGACGAAGAAGAGGGAGACGAAGGGGTTGCTGACGCCGCCCGAGGCCCAGAGCACGAGCGTGAGCGCGCCGAAGTCGAGCGCCATGTGGAGGAGCGGCTCGCTGGTCCGCTCCGGGTGGCGCCGCAGCGACCGCAGGAACCAGGCGTTGTAGGCAGCGCCGACCGCGACCGACAGGATCAGCGCCTCGACGTGGAGCCCGGCGAGGCCGATCCGGGGCGCGCCGATCGCGCCGACGAGGACCGCTGCGAGCGCGAACCACCGAAGCCGCACGAGCCACGAGAGACGATCGGCCCGTGCGCGCGCGAGCACCGTCGGGCTGTTCGACTCCGGGAGATTCGGACCGAGTTCCACGCCCGGTTCCTACTCCCGACCCCGCGAAAAATCCCAGGCCCGGAAATAACGAAGGGCCGGCCCTCTTCACGGCCGGCCCTTCAAGAGTTGGTGACCCGTACGGGAATCGAACCCATGCTTGCGGCGTGAGAGGCCGCCGTCCTAACCGCTAGACGAACGGGCCACACAGGTACTGGCCGCCGGCTGCAGCTTCGCGTCCGACGACTTGCGGCGGGCTTGTACTGGACTGCTCAAGCCGTGTCAACCGTTTCTGCTGCGTCTGGTTGGCCGCTGGGACTGCTGGTTGTCTGCGGACTCTGACATCCGCGGACCGTTGGTTGGGGGACTAGGATTCGAACCTAGATACCATGGGTCAGAGCCATGTGTCCTACCATTAGACGATCCCCCATCACGGGGCCTGCGACTTCTTCGGCGCTTCCTTCTTCGCCTCCGGCTTCTCTTCCTTCGCGGGCTTGTCGGCCGCCGGCTTCAGCGCCCGCTTCACCACGAAGATCTTCACCCGGCCCTGGTGTTCGTAGACGTTGAGGCCGTCCCACTTCCCCGTCGTCTCCGGGTTCTTCAGGTGCACCGCCTTGACGGCCGGCTGGTTCGCGATCTCGAGCCGCTCGTACTTCGAGCGAGGATAGACCTTCTCGTAGAACTTCCAGACGAACTCCCACGACATTCCGGTGTTGAACCGGTCCTCTCCCGCTTTGGTGCAACCGCCGGGGAGGATTGCGCCGTGGACGACGAGATCGTCTGCCTGCGCCAGCGACGGCGCCAATGAGCAGACGAACACGAGGCCCACGACCGTCGCGAGCGCGCGGGCTTGTAGGGCAACTCGGGTCAGGCCGTCAAGTGAGAAGCGCACGGCGCGAACCGTAGAGGCCACCCCGGTGGGCGTCAAGCGAGGACCGCGTCGAGCCGGGCGAGCGTCTCGTCGCGCCCGAGCACCGCGATCACCTCGAAGATGCCGGGGCTCGCCGTGTTGCCCGTCAGCGCGACCCGCAGCGGCTGGGCGAGCTTGCCGAGGGCGAGCCCCCGCTGGCCGACGAGGCCCTGCAGGAGCGGCTCGAGCGTGGCGTGGTCGAGCGCCGGCGCCGCCGCGATCAAGGGCCGCAGCTCCCGGAGCAGCTCGATCGACGCCGGCTGGAGCTGCTTCTCCCGCGCCTTCGGATCGATCGGCACGCGCGTGAAGAAATACCGGCTCGACTCGACGAGCTCGACCAGCGTCTTGCTGCGCTCGGCCTGCAGCCGGCAGACCTCGACGAGCGTCGCCTCCGACGGCGCCGTCAGCCCCGCGCGCTCGAGGAACGGCCGCACGAACACGGCGAGCTCGGCGGGCGGCATCGCCTTCATCTTCTGGTTGTTGATCCAGTCGAGCTTGCCGACCGGGAAGACGCCCGCGGTGTTGCCGATCGCCTCGACCGTAAAGTATTGCACGAGCTCCTCGCGGGTGAAGAGCTCCTGGTCGCCGTGGCTCCAGCCGATCCGCGCCAGGAAATTCACCATCGCGTCGGCGAGGTAGCCGTCGTCGCGGTATTTCTGGACGGCGACCGGCCCGTGCCGCTTGCTGAGCTTGGTGCGGTCCTGGCCGAGGATGAACGGAAGGTGTGCGTACTTCGGCGGCGTCACGCCGAGCGCGGCCCAGAGCGTGAGCTGCGGCTGCGTGTTGTTGAGGCCGTCCTCGCCGCGCATCACGAGGTTCACCTTCATCTCGAGATCGTCGATCACGACGCAGAAATTGTAGATCGCCGAGCCGTCCGTGCGCGCGATGATCCAGTCCTGCAGCGACGAGGCGTCGACCTCGACGCGGCCGTAGACCAGATCGTCGAAGCCGATCTTCCCCTCCGTCGGGATCTTCAGCCGGACGGTGTGTGGGCGATCGAGGCCATGGTTGGCGTCCCGGCAGGCGCGGTCGTAGCGGTACTGCGTCTTCGCCGCCTCGGCCGCCTTGCGCTTCCCGTCGAGCTCTTCGGCGGCGCAGACGCACCGGTAGGCCTTCCCCTCGGCGAGGAGACGGTCGATGTAGCGGCGGTAGATCGAGGCCCGCTGCGACTGGAAGTACGGGCCGTCGGACCCGCCGGCCTCGGGGCCCTCGTCCCAGTCGAGGCCGAGCCAGCGCAGTCCTTCGAGGATCGCGCGCGTGTTGTCGTCGGTCGAGCGCTCCTTGTCCGTGTCCTCGACCCGGAGCAGGAACGTCCCGCCGCTTTTTTTGGCCCACAGCCAATTGAAGAGCGCGGTGCGCGCGCCGCCGATGTGGAGGTAGCCGGTGGGGGACGGCGCGAAGCGGACGCGGACCTGCTCGGACATCGCAGAGACCTCGGGAAAACCGGCGTCGCCGGGCGGGGCGCGTTCGTACCAGAGGGGCGGGGGATGCTCAACCGCGCGGCCGGGGCGGGCTCGCGTAGACTCGGCCGCGGAGGTCGCATGGTCGCTCGTCCGCTGCTCCTCGCCGTCCTGCTCCTGCTCGCCCCGCTGGCTTCGGGCGCGTCGGTCATGGTGCGCGCCACCGTCGAGGAGCTCGCCGCGGAGGCCACGCTCGTCGTGCGAGCGACCGTGACGTCGACGGAGGGCAGGCTCTCGTCCGACGGTCGCCGCATCTACACGCGCGCCGTGCTCGAGGTCGCGCACGCCTACAAGGGCGCCGTGGCGGGCCCGTTGATCGTCCACGCGCCCGGGGGCAGCTTTGCGGGCCGCGGGCAGCTCGTGCACGGTGCTCCGCGCTTTGATCGCGGCGACGAGCTCGTGCTCTTCCTCGGCAAGAAGGCGGAGAGCCCCGAGGGCCCGATCTGGGGCGTCGTCGGGATGGCGCAGGGGCGACTCGCCCTGACGAAGGACGCGTCGGGCGCGTTGCTCGTGACGCCGGAGGTCGACGGGCTCGAGCTCGTCGAGGCGGACGGGAAGACGCCTGCCGAGCGGCCGATCGCGATCCCGCTCCCGGCCTTCGAGGCGCGGCTGCGCGCGGCCGTTGCTGCAAAGGTGCCCGAGGTCGTCGCGCCGGCCGCGGCGGTGACGAAGTGAAGGCGGCCAGGCTCGCCGCCGGGCTCGTGGCCCTGCTCGTCCCGCTGCAGGCGATGGCGTATGTGCGGACCGTCATCCAGTTCACGGAGACGTGCCTGTACTGGCAGGGGCGCACGCTCGGCTGGTCGGCCGCCGATCCGCTCGGCGCGCCCGATGACGAGGCGGCGCTCCAGACGCTGCGCGACTCGTTCGAGGTCTGGGCCGCCGAGGCCTGCTCCGATCTGGCCTTCACGGAGGCGCCGCGCGTCGGCCGGTCGACGGGTTTCTCGCCCGAGGGGCCGAACGTCAACACGCTCCTCTTCCGGCAGCGCGACTGCAGCGACGTCGTGCCGGCGGACGATCCCTGCCGCGGCGAGGAGAGCTGCGCGTCCGCGTACGACTGCTGGGGCGAGGACGATC
>CAYHCR010000283.1:0-5552 GCA_964354895.1 uncultured Myxococcales bacterium
GGGGTTGCGGACCATCGCGCCACGCTTGCCGTGGCTGATCTCCCACCCGACCTCGGTCCCGAACTGGAAGTTCAAGCGACGGTCGTCGATCGACCATGAGCGGTTGGTGTCGAGCAGGAGGCCCCGGTCGGTGTCGGCGATGAGGTCCTCGAGCGTGCCCGCCTCGCCCGGCATCACCGAGACGTTGGTCATGCGGATGATCGGCACGCGCGACCAGCCGTCGGCGCGCATCGTGCCGTTGCTCCGCTCGCCGAGCGCGGCCGCGGTCTCGCGGCTGGTGAGGTAGCCGGTGAAGACGCCGCGCTCGACCGCCCAGCCCGTGCCCGCGGGCACCCCCTCGTCGTCGTAGCCGAAGGTCCCGAGGCCGTTGGGCAGCACTGCGTCCATCTGGATCGACACGTGCTCGCTCCCGTAGCGGAAGGTGCCGCGCTTCTCCGGCGTGAGGAACGAGGTCCCGGCGAACGCGGCCTCGCTGATGCCGGCCGACTGGCGCTGGGTGGAGACCGAGATGTTCATGAACATCAACCACGAGGTCGCGCCCAAGGAGGCGGCGCTGGTCTGCGCGAGCTGCCACGGCAGCCCGGGCTTCGACTTCGCGGCGCTCGGCTATGCGTGTGATCCGATGGGCGGCGGCGCCTGCGGCAGCCGGCACTGAGCGTTCGTGTATGAGCTCGAGGCCCCCGCCCGGCAGCGCGCCGGCGGGGGCCTCGTCGTGCGCGCAATACTTTATCCCGGCAGCTCCAGCAGGAACGTGGCGCCGCCGCCGGGCGTCGGGACGTGGCGCAGCACGCCGCCGTGGGCCTCGGCGATGCGCCGGACGAAGGCGAGGCCCAGCCCCGTGCCCTTCTCCTTGGTCGTGAAGAAGGGCTCGTAGATCCGCGCCGCGGTCGAAGGCGCCACGCCCGCGCCCTCGTCGATCACCTGCAGCCGCACGCCCCCGCCCGCGGGCGCCTCGGCGCGAAGGTGTACGACGGTGCCTCGCGGCGCGGCGTCGAGCGCGTTCTTCCCGAGGTTCAGCAGCGCCCGGCGCAGCTGCACGGCGTCGAGCCGGGCGGTCGGCCGCTCGCCCTCCACGTGGATCGTGACGCCCTTCGCTGCAGCCTCGCCCTCGAGCAGCTGCGCGACCTCCGTCAGCAGCGCGCCCACGTCGACCGGCTCGCGCTCCGCCGGCTTCTCCCGCGAGAACTCCAGGAAATCGTTCACGATCCGGCCGAGCTGCGAGATCTCCCGCTGGATGCGCGTGGCGAGCTTGTGGCGCGAAGGCTCCGCGGCCACCTCCTCCGCGAGCAGCCCTGCGTAGAGCTCGAGGCCACCGAGCGGATTGCGCACCTCATGGGCGATCCCCGCGAGCATCATCTGCTGCTGCTCCTGCCGCGCGGCGAGCGCGCGCCGCATCTCCTCGAGCCCTTCGCTCAGCTGCACGAGCTCGCCGCCGCCCGAGGCCGGCGCCACCGCCGTCACCAGATCGCCCCGCGCGATCCGGCGGGCGGCGGCCGCGAGCTGCGTGATGGGCCGCGTGAGCGAGCGCGCGACGAGCACGGCGAAGAGCACGAGCCCTGCGGCGGTGAGCGCGGCGAGCCCCAGGAGCGAGGCGCGGAAGCGGCGCAGCGCGCCGAAGTAGGCGGCCGGGCCCTCCGCGAGCACGCCCGCGACCACGCGGCCCTCGACGCGCACCGGCGCGTAGCCCGCCTTGTGTGGCACGCCGTCGAGCTCGAAGAGCACGCTCGAGGCGACGGCGCGGCCGGCCTGCAGCTCGTGGAGCTCGAGGCGATCGCGCGCGAGCTCGGGGAGCGCCGCGCCGATCGGCAGCCCGCCGCCGGCGTCGACGAGCACGCGCTCATCGAGCGTGAAGACCGCGAGCCGCCGCGCTCCGGTCGCCACGCGGATCTCCTCGAGCCGATCCTGCAGCCGGGCGTGGACGCGCGTCCCCTCGTCACCGGGCTGCAGCCACGAGAGCGACTCCGAGGGCAGCGTGGCGGCGGCGGCCGCGGCGACGGTGACCGTGCGCAGCCCCAGCTCTTCTTCGAGCGCGCGGGTGGTGTGGCGCTCGACCCAGAGGCCCAGCGCGAAGAGGCCCACGAGCCCCGGCGTGAGCGCGGCGAGCGCGAGGCGGGCGGCGATCGAGCGGCGCGGCACGGCCCGGACCGTAGCAGGCCGCCCGACCTGCGGTAGCCTCCGGGCCATGAAGAAGATCGAGGCGATCGTGAAGCCCTTCAAGCTCGACGAGGTGAAGGAGGCGCTCACCGAGGCCGGCGTGAACGGCCTCACCGTGATCGAGGCGAAGGGCTTCGGCCGGCAGAAGGGCCACACGGAGCTCTATCGGGGCGCCGAGTACGTCGTTGATTTTCTGCCCAAGGTGAAGATCGAGGTCGTCGTCGCGGACGACCAGGTCAACAAGGTGGTCGACGCGATCCTCGCCGCCGCGCGGACCGGAAAGATCGGCGACGGGAAGATCTTCGTCTCCCCCGTCGACGAGGCGATCCGCATCCGCACCGGCGAGCGGGGCGAAGAGGCCCTCTAGCGCGGGTTGACTCGCCGCGCGCCGCGCCGTCTCCTCGCGCCTCCCCGGAGGCCCGGATGACGACGCCGTTCCCGCACCTTTTCCTGCCGATCACGATCGGCGGCCTCACCCTGCGCAACCGGCTCGTCATGGGCTCGATGCACACGGGGCTCGAGGACCGCTTCTTCCACTACGGCAAGCTCGCCGCCTACCTCCGCGAGCGCGCGAAGGGCGGCGTCGGGCTGATCGTGACGGGCGGCATCTCGCCCAACCGGACCGGCTGGCTCCTCCCCGGCGGCGGCACGCTCAACCGCCGCACGGATGTCTGGAGCCACCGCCGCCTGACCGACGCCGTGCATGAGGAGGGCGGCGCGATCGTGATGCAGGTGCTGCACGCGGGGCGCTACGGCTACCACCCGCTGCAGGCGTCCGCCTCGCGCGTGAAGGCGCCGATCAACCCGTTCACGCCCTTCGCCCTGAGCGCGCGGCAGATCCGCGGGACGATCGACGACTTCGCGAGGACCGCAGAGCTTGCCGCGGCGGCGGGCTACGACGGGGTCGAGATCATGGGCAGCGAGGGCTACCTGCTCAACCAGTTCCTCTGCCGACGCGTGAACCGGCGCACCGACGAATGGGGCGGGGAGATCGAGCAGCGGGTGCGGCTGCCGGTCGAGGTCGTGCGCGCGAGCCGGCAGGCCGCCGGCGACCAATTCCTCCTGATGTATCGGCTGTCGCTGATCGATCTGGTCGAAGACGGAAACACCTGGGCCGAGGTCGTGACGGCGGCGAAGGCGCTCGAGGCGGCCGGTGTGCAGTTGTTCAACACCGGCGTCGGCTGGCACGAGGCGCGGATCCCGACGATCGTCACGAGCGTGCCGCGGGGCGCGTTCCGCGAGGTGACGGCGCGGCTGCGCAAGGAGGTGACGGTCCCGGTCGTCGCGAGCAACCGCATCAACACGCCCGCGCTCGCGGAGGAGATCCTCGCGGCCGGAGAGGCGGATCTCATCTCGATGGCGCGGCCGTTTCTGGCCGACCCCGAGCTGCCCAACAAGGCCCGCGAGGGCCGCGCCGACGAGATCAACGTCTGCATCGCCTGCAACCAGGCCTGTCTGGATCACACCTTCGCGCTCAAGCGCGCGAGCTGCCTCGTCAACCCGCGCGCCTGCTTCGAGACCGAGCTGACGGTGCTGCGCGCGAAGCGGGCGAAGCGGATCGCGGTGGTCGGCGGCGGCATGGCCGGCCTCTCGTGCGCGACGACGCTCGCGGAGCGCGGCCACGCGGTCACGCTCTTCGAGGCGGACGCGGCGCTCGGCGGACAGTTCCGCATGGCGGCCGCGGTGCCCGGAAAGGAAGAATTCGGCGAGACGATCCGCTACTTCACGCGGCGGCTGCAGACCACCGGCGTCACCGTGCAGCTCGGGCAGCGCGTCGCGTCGGCGGCGCTGCTCGGGGACTTCGACGAGGTCGTGATCGCCACCGGCGTGACGCCGCGCGCGCTGCGCCTGCCGGGGATCGACCACCCGAAGGTCCTCTCCTACGTCGACGTGCTGCTGCACAAGCGCGCGGTCGGCGCGAAGGTCGCGATCATCGGCGCCGGGGGGATCGGCCTCGACGTGGCGGGGTTCCTGCTGCACGAGCCCGACGAGAGCGTCGCCGCGTACCAGCGGCGCTGGGGCATCGACCCGAGTGTCTCGACGCCGGGCGGGCTGGTCCCGCCGGAGCGCCACGCGCCCAAACGCGAGCTCTTCCTCCTGCAGCGCAAGCCGGCCGGAAAGAAGATGGGCACGGGCCCGGGGCGCACGACCGGCTGGGTGCACCGGCTCGAGCTGCAGCAGGAGAACGTCCAGATGATCGGCGGCGTCGAGTACGTGCGCGTCGACGACGCGGGCCTGCACCTGAAGGTCGACGGCGCGCTGCGCACGCTGGCGGTCGATCACGTGATCGTGTGTGCCGGGCAGGAGTCGGTGCGCGCGCTGCTGCCGGTGGATGGAGCGGGCAAGCCCAGGAACCCCCGCTTCCACGTGATCGGCGGCGCAGACATGGCCGCGGAGCTCGACGCGAAGCGCGCCATCCGCCAGGGCGTCGAGCTCGGCGCGCGGCTGTGAAGGGTCGACGCGTCGCGATCACCGGCGTCACCAGCGGCATCGGCCACGCGCTCGCGGTGCGGCTCGCGCAGGACGGGGCGTTCGTCGCCGGATGCGGCAGAAGAGCCGCAGAGCTTGCTTCGCTGCGCGCGAGTCATCTGGTGCATACCTTCCGGTGCGACCTGACGAGGCGCCCGGCGGCCGCGGCGTTCGTCTCCTCGGCCGCGCAGGCGCTCGGCGGCCTCGACGCGCTGGTCTGCAACGCGGGCCTCGGGCAGTGGCTGCCGTCGCTGGAGCTGACGGACGACGAGCTCGACCGGCTCGTGGAGACCAACGTGCTCTCGGTCCTGCGACTGTGCCGCGCGGCCCGGCCGCTGCTGGCGGCGAGCCGGGGGCGGATCGTGCTCGTCGGCTCCGCGCTCGGCCACCGCGCGATCCCGAACATGGCCGCCTACGCGGGCACCAAGGCGTTCGGGCTGCGGCTCGCGGAAGGATTGCGGCTCGAGCTCGCCGCCGAGGGCGTACGGGTGACGGTCGTCTCGCCCGGCATCGTCGAGACGGAGTTCCCGCAGGCGGCGGTGCGGCGCGGCGCGGGAGAGGCGTTCCGGCCTGCCGGCCTCTCCGCCGACCGGGTCGCCGCCGCGATCGCCGCCGTGCTCGCCGCGAAGGAGCCGCCTGCAGAGGTGCGCCTCTCCCCGCAGGCGTCGCTCTTCGGCGCGCTCGCGGGGCTCGCCCCGGAGGCGCTCGACGAGGCGCTGCGCGAGGGACCCGCGCGCGCGCCCAGGGCGCGAAGGGGCGCCGCGACGCGCTAGCGCAGTCGGCCGAGCCGCTCGAGGAGGGCGTCGACGTCCGACGCCTCCTGATAGACGCCGAAGCCGAAGCGCAGCCGATCTCCGCGGGCGTCGGTGACGACGGCCTCGTCGTGCAGCAAGCGTTGCAGGCGCGCGGCGTCGGGCGTGTGGAACGCG
>CAYHCR010000284.1:0-5544 GCA_964354895.1 uncultured Myxococcales bacterium
CATAAAGGAGGGAAGCGCCAACTCGACCCCCTTCAAGGGGAACCAGATCGGGACGCTGACGGAGACGCTCGGCGCCGTCCGGATGGCGCACCGCGCGAACTACACCTCGATCATGAGCCATCGTTCGGGCGAGACCGAGGACACGACAATCGCCGACCTCGCGGTCGCGTGCGACTGCGGGATGATCAAGACCGGCTCGGCGAGCCGCTCCGATCGCGTCGCGAAGTACAACCAGCTCCTGCGGATCGAAGAGGAGCTCGGCGCGGGCGCGCGCTACGCCGGCTGGAGCGCGCTCAAGAAGTAGCGGGTCAGAAGGCCTTCTCGCGGCCCTCCTGGGCGGGGCCGCCGCGCGGGGCCGACCACGGGCCCCGCTCCTCGAAGACGGGGAGCGGGACGGCCCAGAGGAAGCCGTTGGTGTCGATCGAGATCCCGCCGCCGAACGCGGGACTCGGCAACGGGGCGACGGCGCCGCCGGGGCCGACGGCGAGCGAGATCCCGTCCCGCCCCACGCGGATCATCGGGCTCGTCGCGGACGAGAAGAGCACCGAGCCGTCCGCCAGCGCGCACGGATCACTCGGCCGGTCGGCCTCGATCCGCGCGACGCGCGCGCCGTCCGCCACCTGGATGCGATCGAGCCCCTCCTCGAGCCGGACGAGCGCGGTCACGCCGTCGCCCTCGACGACCACCGGCGTCCCCCGCAGCGTGCCGAGGTCGGGGACATACATGTATATGGGTCCGTCTGCCAGGGCGGCCCGAGAGAACGCGGCGACGCCGGCCGGATCCGAGACCAACACAACGTCGCCCGCGATCGAGGGCGCGGCCGGGGCGGTGAACGCGGCGGGCAGCGCTGCGGACGCGAGCGGCGCCAGGGTGTCGGCGCCGAGCGCGCGAAGCAGGATCCCGCTGGTCACGAAGACCGTGCCGTCGCGGGCCACGCTCGGCGCGGAGAGCGTCGCGCCCTCGCCGTCCCAGCGGGCGAGCTCGACCCCGGCCTCGACGCGGAGCAGCACGTCGCCGAGCGCGTAGAGGACCGTGCGGCCGTCGAGCGCGATCGCGGGCTCCGAGCCCAGCGTGACGCCGGGCGCGAGCTCCGCGGGCGGGGCGAAGCGCCAGAGCTCCTGCACGCGCGAGGGCGAGAGCGCGACGAGATCGCGGCCATCGACCACGAAGACGGTCTCGCCCACGCCGATCGCCGGGACGCGCGCCTCGGCCCCCTGCAGCGGATAGTCGCGCGCGACGCCGGTGTAGCCGAACGCGAGCAGCACTGCGTCTCCACGCGGCGTGCGCGCCGGGACGTACGCCGCGCCCGCCCGATCGACCGCGAAGCGATCGGTCATCGGCGTCGCCTGCAGATCGATCCCCGTGGCGCAGCGCCCGCCCACGCAGACGCCCCGACACGAGCCGTCCGCGCACCCGAAGCACTCCGCGTCGCTCGCGCACGTCTCGCCGTAGACGCGGCGGCAAGCGCCCGTCCCGTCGCAGATGCGGCCCTCGGCTTCCAGGCAGTCGAGGTCGTAGTCGCCGAGCGCGACCGGCTCGCACGTGCCGGTCTGGGAGCAGCCGAGGCAGCTGCCGCAGCGATCGCCCGGATCGCCGGTGCGGACCGCGCCGCACGTGCCGTCGCCAGCGCACGCCTGGCACGGCGCGTCGCACGCGGAGGTGCAGCAGACACCGTCCGCACAGACGCCGGTCGCGCAGGCCGCGCTCGTGAGGCACGCGCCGCCGGCCGGGAGGAGGCGGTCGCCCCCGCCCCCGGCCTCGCCGCCGCCGTCGCCCCCCGGATCCCGGCTGCCGCAGTCGCAGGCGGTCAACGAGAGCAGCAGCGCGAGCGCGAACGAGCGGGACATGGGCACTCCAGGCAGCGGGGCGACGCAGCGTCGCGCAATCCGGGAGGCCGCGCTACCGTGCGCGCGTGCCGCTCCTGCTCCTGCTGCTGCTGCTCCCCGCACCTGCAGGAGCGCACGCGATCGGCAGCTCGGTGGCAGAGCTGCACCAGCGGGGCCCGGACGTGACGCTCGCGCTCGGCCTGCACGAGGGTGAGGCCGCGGCGTTCGTGTGGCTCGACGCGGATCGCGACGGCGCGGTGGGGGCCGCAGAACTGGCGGCGGCGGCGCCTTCGCTCGCAGAGGCCGTGTTCGGGCCGATCGGGCTCTCCGTCGAGGCCGGGACGTGCGTACGAGGTGGGGCCCGCGTGGAGGGCGAGCCGGGGGAAGGGGTTCGGATCGAGGCCACGTTCCGGTGCCCCGCAGCGCCCGCGCCGACGCTCTCGCTCGCGCTCGGTCACCTCGCGAGCCTGCCGAGCGGACATCGCGTGATCGGCCGGGCCGTGCTCGACGGCGTCGAGCGCGCTTTCCTCGCCGACGCCTCGCAGCAGGGCGTACAGCTTCGCGGGCCCGAGCGCGCCTTCGGCCCCTTCGTCCGGCTCGGGGTCGAGCACATCCTCGGCGGCTTCGACCACCTGCTCTTCCTCGCCGCGCTGCTGCTCGTCGTGCGCTCGCTGCGTGAGGCGGCGACGATCGTCACGGCCTTCACCCTCGCGCACTCGCTCACGCTCGCGGCGGCCTCGCTCGGGCTGGTCTCGCTTCCCGCGCGGCTCGTCGAGGCGACGATCGCCGCGAGCATCGTCTTCGTCGCGGCGGAGAACGTGCTCGCGAAGCGGCCTCGCGCGCGCCCGCTCGTCACGTTCGCCTTCGGACTCGTGCACGGGTTCGGCTTCGCGCGCGTGCTGCAGGAGCTCGGGCTCTCGGGCCGCGCCGCGCTCCTGCCGCTGTTCGGCTTCAACCTCGGGGTCGAGCTCGGACAGCTCTGCGTCGTCGCGCTCGTCGTGCCGCCGCTGCTCTGGCTGCAGCGCCGGCAGAGCTACGACGCGCGCTGGCGCCCGGTCGGCTCCGCGCTCGTCGCGGCGGCGGGCGCCTACTGGCTGGTCGAGCGGCTCACCTGACGGCGACCCTCGAGCGACCAGCGGCCGTCGGCGAACCGCACGACGAGCAGCGCTGCGGAGAGGAGCGCGACGTCGCGCAGGACCGTGGTCGCGTCCGCCGGGCTGCCGCCGCCGCCGAAGCAGCCGCAGGAGAGATCGATCCCGCGCGCGAACGTCGAGAGCAGGGCGCCCAGGAAGACCGCCATCATCCCCCCGACGACGATCGCGGCGCCGCGTGTGTACAGCCCGAGGAGGAGTCCGAGCGCGACGGCGATCTCGACGCCCGGCAGCGCCGCTGCGCAGAGCGGCACGAGCGCGTCGGGGACGAGGTGGTAGTTCGCGATGTCGTCCGCGAATTGCCGCACGTCGAGCCCTTTGAGCACGCCGGCGTAGAGGAAGAGTCCGCCGAGCACGAGCCGCGCGAGCACGACCGAGAGCGAGCGCAGGGTCGTCACCAGCCCTCCTCGCCGCAGCCATCGCACGTGCCCGACGCGCTCGGCGCGTCCGCGGCTTTCCAGGCCGGGAAGCCGCCGAGCAGCACCCGCACGTCGGTCACGCCTTCGTTCGCGAGGCGATCGGCGAGCGGGCGGGCGAGCGCACAGTCGCCGTCGGCGTCGTAGACGATCACGACCGGCGCGAGCCGGAGCGCGGCGAGCACCTGCTCCTTCGCGGGGCAGTCGCCCCGGCTCGGCAGGTGGTGCGCGCCCTCGACGTGACCCAGCGCGTAGGCCGCACCGGGGCGGGCGTCCACGAAAGAGGCGCCAGCCGTGGCGAGGATTCGAGCCTCCTCGTACGTGACGTCTGCGACGTGGCCGACGGCGGGTACGCACGACGCGCCTTCGGCCGCGCCGCTCGTCGCGGCGATCGCGTCTCGCAGCGGGAGGCCGTCCGGCCGCGCAGCGTTCACCGCGAGGCTCGTCAGGCCCCCGACCGCGACCAGCAGGGCGGCGTGGCGGAGCGCAAGGGGGAGGGGCGTCGGCAGCGCCATGGTCGCCCCTATAACATCGCTGCCTGTTCGGAGTATTCTCCCCGACTTCCCCTCGGTCGGAGGTCGTGGAATGCGCCGCTCGCTGCTGGTCGTCCCGTTCGCGCTGCTGCTCGCGCTCGCCGCCTGCAGCGAGGACGACGCGGCCGCACCGCCGCCCGCGGCGAATGCCGGCGGCACTGGCGGCGGCGAGGACGCGCCGGCGTGCAGCAACGGCGTCGATGACGACGGCGACGGCCTCGTGGATCTGCAGGACGTCGACTGCTCCAGCCGGCAGGACGACTCCGAGGCGCCCATCACGGCGCCCGCCTGCGACGACGGGATCGACAACGACGGCGATGGTGCGGTCGACCTCGCGGACGCGGGCTGCGACGACGAGGCTGACGACGACGAGACGGGCGGCGGGCAGGGCGGCGGGGATCCCGCCTGCGACAACGGGCTCGATGACGACGCGGACGGGCTCGCGGACCTGGCCGACCCGGGCTGCCAGTCCGCCGCGGACGACGATGAGGCGAACGGCGCGATCGGCGCCTGCGCGAACGGGCTCGACGACGACGGCGACGGTCGCGTCGATCTCGCCGACCCGGGCTGCACGAACGCCGCCGATCCGGACGAGCTCGACTTCGCAGCCTGCAGCAACGGGCTCGATGACGATGGCGATGGCGCGATGGACTTCCCGGCGGATCGAGGCTGCGACGACGCGGACGACGACGACGAGTCCGGTGAGCCGCCGCCGACCGACTGCACGAACGGCCAGGACGATGACGCGGATGGCCTCGTCGATCTCTCGGATCCCGGCTGCGCGGACGGCCTCGACGACGACGAGCGCGACGTCGTCTACGCCTGCTCCGACGGGCTCGACAACGACGGCGACGGCGAGGTCGATCGCGCCGATCCGGGTTGTTATTCGCTCGTCGATGACGACGAGACCGACGGGACCCGCGCCGCGTGCTCGGACGGGATCGACAACGACGCGGACGGTCGCCGCGACCTGGACGACCCCGGCTGCACGGGTCCGGCCGACAACGACGAATTCAACGCGACGCCGCAGTGCTCGGACGGCGTGGACAACGACGCCGACGGACAGGTCGACTTCCCGGCCGATCCCGGCTGCAGCGACGCCGCGGACAGCGACGAGCGCCAGCCACGCTGCCAGGACGGCGCGGACAACGACGCCGACGGCCTCACTGACTTTCCCGCCGACCTCGGCTGCACGAGCGCGAGCGACGACGACGAGGTCGATCCGCCCGCCTGCAGCAACGGCCGCGACGACGACGGCGACGGCGCGACCGATCTGGCGGACCCCGGGTGCAGCAATGCGGCCGACACCGACGAGACGAACCCTGTCTGCAGCAACGGCCTCGATGACGACGCGGACGGTCGCGTCGACTTCCCTGCAGATCCCGGCTGCGCGAGCGCGGCCGCGAACGCGGAGACGCCCGACCCGATCTGCGGCAACGGCCTCGACGACGACGGCGACGGCCAGGCCGACTTCCCGAATGATCCGGGCTGCGCCGACCTGCGCGACGCCGACGAGGCGAACGCTGCGTGCAACAACGGGCTCGACGACGACGGCGACGGGCAGGTCGACTTCCCGAACGACCCGGGCTGCAGCTCCCTGACGGACACCAGCGAGCCC
>CAYHCR010000285.1:0-5522 GCA_964354895.1 uncultured Myxococcales bacterium
GGGGGGGGGGGGGGGGGGGGGGGGGGGGGGGGGGGGGGGGGGGGGGGGGAGGGGCGGCATGGGCGGCTCGATCGAGCCGCAGCCGCTGGTCGTCCCCGACGAGACGTGGACCTACGTCGCGTTCCCCGGCACGGCCTGCGGCAACGGCACCGAGGCGGGCATCGCGGTCAACCCGACGCCGGCCTCCGACAAGCTCCTCATCTACTTTCAGGGCGGCGGCGCCTGCTGGGATCAGCTCACCTGCGCGCTCGCGCAGACGGCCGTCCACGTGATGGACGTCGGCCCCCTGACGCAGGCGACGTTCGACGAGGAGGTCGCCAACAACGCCGGCTACCAGCAGCTCTTCGATCGCGCGAACCCCACGAACCCCTTCGCCGACTACGACTGGGTCTTCGTCCCCTACTGCACCGGCGACGTCTTCGGCGGCACCCGCGTGGCGACGTACGGCAACGCGACCGTGCACCACAAGGGCTACGACAACTACACCGCGTTCCTCGGCTCGATCGCGCTGACCTTCCCGAACACGACCAACGTCGTCGTCTCGGGCAGCTCTGCGGGAGGCTTCGGCGCGCTGCTGAACTTCGGCCGCACGGCGGACGCCTTCCCGACGGCGCAGCAGGATCTCATCGACGACTGCGGCCCGCCGGTCCCGCCGCCGTTCCTCGAGGAGCCGCTGGAGCAGACCTTCCGCACGGCGTGGGGCATCGCGCTGCCGGCCGGCTGCCCGGACTGCGTGAACGATCTGGACGCGGTCTTCCCCTACTACGACGCGAACTACCCGAACGCGCGGATGAGCCTGCTCGCCTACACGCAGGACGCGACGATCCGGCAGTTCTTCAGCCTCACGGCCGCCGAGATGCAGGCGGGCACCTATGCGCTCGCCGATCGCATGGCGCCGCTGCCGCACGCGCGGTGGTTCGTCGTCGACGCGACCAGCCACGTCATGCTCGACGACGCGGCCTCGCTCGTCGGCCCCAGCGGCGTGACGCTGATCGACTGGGTCAACCAGCAGCTCACGCGCGACGCCGCGTGGACGTCGACGGATCCCCGCACGCTGCCTTGAAGCTCGTCACCTGGAACGTCAACTCGATCCGCGCCCGCGAGGCCCGCCTCCGGGCGTGGATCGAGCAGCACCAGCCCGACGTGCTCTGCCTGCAGGAGCTCAAGTGCGAGCGCCCGCAGCTCGACGCGCTCGGGCTGCCCGCGCTCGGCTACGAGCTCGCGGCGGCGTGCCAGAAGAGCTGGAACGGCGTGGCGATCCTGTCGCGCCGTCCGCTCACGGACGTGCAGGAAGGGATGCAGGACGGCGAGGAAGATCCCCAGGCGCGCGTCGTCTCGGCGCGCGTCGACGGGATCCGGATCGTCTGCGGCTATTTCCCCAACGGCGGCGCGCTCGGCAGCGACAAGTGGCTCTACAAGCTGCGTTGGCTGCAGCGGCTGCGGGCCTACCTCGATCGCACGGCAAAGGCCGACGAGCCGCTCGCGCTCTGCGGCGACTTCAACGTCGCGCCGGAGGATCGGGACGTCCACGACCCGGCGCTCTGGGCCGACACGGTGCTCTGTCACCCGGAGGTCCGCGCGGCGCTCGCGCACGTCGCGGCCTTCGGGCTCGTCGACGCGGTGCGGCTGCATCACCCGGAGGCCGGCCTCTTCTCGTGGTGGGACTACCAGCAGCTCGCGTTCCCCAAGGGCCGCGGGCTGCGGATCGATCACGTCTTCGTGACGCAGCCGCTCGTCGCCCGCGTGCAGGGGAGCGCCGTCGACCGCGAGGAGCGCAAGGGCAAGCTGCCGAGCGATCACGCGCCGGTCGTCGTCACGATCGCCTGACGCAGCGCTGCGGACAGCTCTTCAGGCGCGGGAGGCAGTCCCGCCGGCGAGCCTCACCGCGAGCCGCAACGCTTCCCGCGTGGGCGTCGGATCGGCGCGGCCCGTCCCCGCGAGCTCGTACGCCGGTCCGTGATCGGGGCTCGTGCGCGGCTTTGGCAGCCCGAGCGTCACGTTCACCGTCTTCGCGAAGTCGAGCAGCTTTGCCGGACCGAGCCCCTGGTCGTGGTACATCGCGAGCACGGCGTCGTAGGCGCCCGCCGCCGCGCGAGGGAACAAGCCGTCGGCCGCGAACGGGCCGGTCGCGTCGATCCCGTGAACCTGCGCCCGTCGCACCGCCGGCGCGATCACGCGCGCCTCTTCGTCGCCGAAGAGCCCGCCGTCGCCCGCGTGCGGATTGAGCCCGAGCACCGCGATCCGCGGCTTCTGCAGCCCGAAGCGCGCCCGCAGCTCGTCGTGCAGCAGGGACAGGTTTTCGTACAGCTCTGCGGTCGTGAGCAACCCCGCGACGTCGCGCAGCGGCACGTGGATCGTCTGCAGCGCGACGCGCAGGCGCGGCCCGGCGAGCAGCATGACCACGCGCTTCACGCCGAAGGCGTGCGCGAGCCACTCGGTGTGGCCGGGGAAGGGCAGGTGGCGCGCGGCGAGCGCCGCCTTGGTGATGGGGCCGGTGCAGAGCGCGTCGGCGGCGTCTGCGCGGACCGCGTCGATCGCCTGCTGCACGTAGTCGATCTGCGCGGCGAGCCCGGCGCCGGTCGGGCGGCCGAAGGGCGCGTCGATCGTGCGCAGGTGTGTCACAGGGACGAGCCCGCCCGCGGCGGACGGGCGGCGCGCGTCGGGCAGGCGCGCCAGGCGATCGGGCACGCCCGCGATGCGGCAGGCGCGCGCCCAGATCGTCTCGTCGCCAAACAGCATCGGCACGCCGCCGAAGGGGCGGGCGAGCGCCGCCGCCAGACACTCCGGACCCACGCCCGAGGGATCTCCCAGCGTGATCGCGACGACCGGCCTGCGCGCGGTCAAGGCGTCGCGGCGGGCGCGAGCTCCGACATCCGGTAGACGAGGACGGCGTCGCGCTTGAGCTCGTCGAGGTAGCGCTGCGTCGCCTTCTCCGTCTCCTCCCGGTAGAGGCGGTCGCGGATCTCGTCCTCGAGCTCCTCGAGCGGCTTGCCGCGCACGGCCTGGCGCCCGGTGACCTTCACGACGTGGAAGCCGAAGCGCGAGCGGACCGGCTCGCTCACCTCGCCGGCCTTCAGCGAGAAGGCGGCCTGCTCGAGCGCCGGCGTCATCTCGCCCCGGCGAAACCAGCCGAGATCGCCGCCATCGTCACCGGAGGCGCCGTCGGACTGCGCCTTGGCGAGCGCGGCGAACTCCTCGCCCGCGCGCGCGCGCCGGCTGATCTCGACGGCGCGCAGCTTCGCGGCCTCGGCGTCGGCGACGGGCGCGTCGGGCGCGAGCTTCACGAGGACGTGGCTGGCGCGCACCTCCTCCTCGCCGTTCTCCGCCGCGGACAGCTCTGCGTACCGCCGCTTCACGTCCTCCTCGCCCACCTTCACCCGCGAGCGCACCCGGACGTTGAGCAGCTTCATCTGCGAGAGCTGGTTCTTGAGGTTCTCGCGGTAGGTCGCCATCGTCAGCGCGCGGCTGCCGAGCGCCCGCTCGAGCTCCGCGTCGTCGGCGAAGCCATTGGTCTTCTTGACGTCGTCGATCGCCGCCTGCACCTCGGCGTCGGTGACCTCGAAGCCGAGATCGACGACCTGCTTCCGGAAGAGCTTGTCGCCGACGAGATCTTCGAGCGCGAGCTGCTGCGCCTTGACGTTGCGCGCAGGTCCCGCCGGCAGGCTCGCGCGGATCTCCGCGGCGCGCTCCTCGACCTCCGAGAGCGCGATCGGGTCGCCGTTCACGGTCGCCGCGACGCGGTCGACGGTCCGGCCCGCGGCGGCTGCGGGCGAAGCGAGCAGCAGCGCAGCTGTGAGCACCAGCGTCTTCATCCCCGCGCTCCCTGCAGCCGCTGCAGCGCGGCCTCGTCGATCTCGATCACGGCCTTGCTGCGCAGCTTCTCCATCGCCGCCGCCTGCGCGTCGGACTCCTTCTCGCGCCGCAGCGCCACCTCGGCCGCGGCTCTTCGCGCCGCCGGTGCGAGCGCCTGCGCGCCGCGCCGCTCGAGCACCTTGAAGAGGTGGAAGCCGTACGGGCTCGCGACGACGTCCGAGACGCGCCCGGGTGCCAGCGTGAAGCAGACCTCCTCGAACTGCGGCGGCATCTGCCCCCGCCCGAAGAAGCCGAGATCTCCGCCGAGCTTCCCGTCCGGGGAGAGCGAGTGGCGTCGCGCGAGCTCCTCGAACGTCGCGCCCTTGCGCAGCTGCTCCTGGAGCGCCTTCGCCGCGGCCTCGGTCTTCACCACGAGCTGCGCGGCGCGGACCTGGTCGGGACGATCGAGCGTGGCGCCGAACTCTTTCAGCCAGAGATCGAGCTCCGGGTCGGTGATCGCGACGCGCGCGAAGACCTCCTCGCGGAAGTAGGCCTTCACGAGCAGCTCGTCGCGCAGCTGCGCGCGGAGCCGGTCCTCGGTGAGGTGGGTGTCGGCGAGCAGCTTCTCGAACGCGTCGCCGGGCCAGTCGGCCTTGAGCCGCAGCAGCGCGCGCTCGACCTCGTCGTCGCCGACGGAGCGACCGTGTTCACCCGCCGCGCGGACCACGAGGTGTCGGTCGATCAGCGCGTGGAGCAGCTGCCGGCGCGAGGCGGTGATCGCCTCGGCGGTCCGGGGCGAGAGCCCCTGCGCCTCGCGATCGTCGCGGTCGAGCGCGAAGCGATACTGCTCCGCCGTGATCGGCTGGCCGTCGATCGACGCGACCACCTCCGGCAGGCGCGAGGGCCCGGCGCCGCCCGAGCAGGCGGCGGCGAGGAGGAGGATCGGGACCAGCCGGACGGCGCGCGTCACGTCAGGGGTGCGCCGGCTTCGGGGCCGCGCCCGGCGCCATCGGCAGCGGCATCGCCTTCGCGCCGCCCGGCGGCATCGGCATCGCGCCGCCCGGCGGCATCCCGCCCGGAGGCATTCCGCCAGGAGGCATCGGCATCGGGCCGCCAGGGGGCATCCCGCCCGGCATCATCCCGCCCGGCATGCCCGGCATGCCCGGCATCGCGGGCGCGCCTCCCGGCGGGAGGACCTCGATCTTCTCGAGGACGTCGTCCTTCACGGTGACCTTCGCGTCGGTCTTGAGCTTCGCGACGAAGTCGTCGAACGCCTTGGTCCGCTTCTCGCGGTAGAGGCGGTTGAGGATCTGCTCGCGGACCTGCTCGAACGGGCGGTCGATCGCGTTCTGGCGACCCGTCAGCTTCAGCAGGTGCAGGCCTTTCTCCGTCTCCACGACCGAGCCGATCTCACCGACGAGCTTCATGCCGAAGGCCGCGTCGCCGAAGGCCGCGCCCCACGCCGCTGCGAGCTCTTCCCTGGTCTTGAACGTCAGGTCGCCGCCGGCCGCCTTGGTGGCCGCGTCGTCGGACTTCTCCTTGGCGACGGTGGCGAGCGCGACCTTGTCGGTGCCGGCCTCGCGCGCCTTGACGTCGGCGAGCAGCTTTGCGGCCTCGCTCTTCGCGGCGGCGCGCTTGGGGTCGCCCGCGGGCGAGGCGAAGAAGACGTGGCTGACGCGCACGCGCTCCGGCAGCAGCACCGGCTCATACGGCACGTCCTGATACGGAAT
>CAYHCR010000286.1:0-5510 GCA_964354895.1 uncultured Myxococcales bacterium
CCGGCACGCTCCACGCGTAGGTCAGGGGATCGCCGCCGTCCGCCGAGATCGTCTCGTCGTAGAAGTCGCCGGCGAAGGCGTCGGAGAGGCGCGCGGTCAGGATGACGAGCGTGCCGGGCGCGACGCAGCGGACGTGGAGCGACGCGCGGGACGCGTTCGCGGCGCCATCTCGGACCTCGACGATGACGTCGGACTCGGAGGCGAGCGCGCAGGTGCCGTCGATCGCGCCCGCGGGCAACATCCGCAGCCCGCCCGGCAGGACCCCGCCCGCGAGCCGCCACGTGTAGGGCGCCACCCCGCCGGCCGCCGCGAGCGGCGCCTGGAAGGCGACGTTCACGAACGCGGGCGGGAGCGAACGCGTCGCCACGGAGAGCGGGCCGCCGGCCGGGAGCACGCGCAGCGCGAGCCGCGCGCGTTCGTGCGCGCTGCCGCTGGTCACCTCGACGTCGATCGCCCACGTCCCCTGCGTGGTGGGCGTGCCGGAGAGAGTACCGTCCGCCGCGAGCGCGAGGCCCGGCGGGAGCTCGCCGCCGAAGAGCGCGAACGTGTACGAACCGTCGCCGCCGCGCGCGCGGAGCTGCTGCACGTAGCGCAGGCCGATCACGGCGTCCGGCAGCGATCCGGTCGCGACGCCGAGGTCCCCGGAGGAGACCTGGATCGTCCCCTCGGCGAGGAAGAGGTTGTTCTTCTCGTCGAGCTCCGCGATCACACCGTCGGGATCGACGAGCAGCCCGAGCCGGTAGGGCCCGGCCGCGAGGTTCGCGGGCAGCACGAGGCGATCGGCGACCTGGCTCTCGGCGAACGCGGGCAGCTCTGCTGATCCGGTGAGCCCCTGGCCGAGGATCTCGAGGGGGAGATCGGCCACCGTGATCACGTCGTTGCTCGACAGGTAGTAGCGATACGGCACGACGCCCCGCGCGTTGCCGCCGTTGCGGACGGTCCGGAAGACGGTCAGCTCCTCACCCGTCGCGCCGCGCTCGGGCGCGACGAGCGCCGTCGCGAGGAAGTCGGGCGACGGGTAGCGGCAGATCAGCTCCTGTGGCGCGCGACGAAGGTTGTCGGTCTCCGAATTCTCGAGGATCGAGTGGGCGGCGTCGGCGATCGCGCCGACGAAGCACGGCCCCTCGCCCAGCGGGGCGCCATCGAGCGACGTGAGCGGCAGCGTCACGCGGACGACGTACTCGACCATCTCGCCGGGCAGGATCACGTTCCGGCAGCCGCCGCGATCGCAGCGCGTGTCGGAGGGACAGTCGGTGTCCCGCACGCACGCCGGGACGCAGCCGAAGTCCTCGCACGCGCCGACCCACGCGCCGGTGCAGTCGGCGTCGACCGAGCAGGTCGAGGGCGTCGAGCGCAGGTCGGTGTCGTTGATCGTGATGACGGCGTTCTCCGAGAGAACCGTCTCCACGACGAAGCCGCGCGCGGTCGCGCCTCCGTCGTTGCGCACGCGGATCGCCACGTCGATCTCGGTGCCGAAGTAGACCTCGTCGCTCGGCGCCCGGACCTCGACCTCCATCATCTTCAGGTTCGGCCCGACGACGTCGAGGGTCGTGCCGAGGATCAGGTTGTTGAGCTCCGAGGCCTCCGTGACGGCGTCGTCCGCGTCGAGCTCCATCAGCAGCGCGTAGGAGCGACCGGGGACGATGTCGGCCGGGACCATGCCGAGCTCGTCGGTCGTGACGGTCTCGACACCGTTGAGCGAGCGCGTCGCGTCGAGCACGAGCACGTCGCGCGGATCGACGGCGGCGTCGGCGGAGAGCCACACGCGGTAGCGGAAGGGGCCGGTCGGGTCGGAGCCGCGGTTGCGGAACGTGATCGCGAGCGGGAGCCCCTCGCCGGGGCCCGTGATGGGAGGACCGACGAGCCCGCCCGTCAGGTCTGCGCCGACGAGGAACGGCTCCGCGATGATCCCGGTGTTGTTGCCCTCGGTCGCCTCGACGATCGTGTTCGCCGGGTCGATCACGAAGCCGACCGAGTAGCTCCCGTTCGCAGGGCGCGGCGTGACCACGTCGAGGAAGAAGGTCTCGGCGAGCTGGCCGGCGACGGAGGCCGGCCCCGCAAAGCTGCCCAGCAGGAGATCGGTCGCCGGATCGATCGTGCGATCGGCCGACAGGTAGGCGTCCCACGTGACGCCCGTGGCCTCGGTCAGGCCGATGTTGCGAACATCGGCGAAGACGCGGAAGGCCATGTCCGCGCCGTTGATCGTGACCGGGCCGAGCCGCGCGACGCCCGTCAGATCGGCCTCCACCGGGATCCCGATCTGGATCGTCTGCTCGGCTGGGAACTGTGTCTCGGAGCAGCCGAGGCGGCAGGGCAGGAACATCGCGCCGGCCTGGCCGCTCGCGTTCTCCGCCGCCGCGCCGCCGGTCAGGTTGATCACCTCGTCGCCCGCCGTGATCGGCCCGTAGACGATCTGGGCGAGGTCACTGCCCTCGAAGAGCTTGATCTGGAAGCTGTAGCTGCGGGGACTTCCGACGACCTGCCAGTCGTTCTCGAACACGTTGAGGAACTGAAGGGTGAAGACCTGGCTGCCGGCCACGCCCGAGGTCTCATAGCGGACCTCCCCGGGCCCGCCCGCGGCCGCCGCGTCGACCGCGTGGTAGCTCCACCAGGCGACGATGAAGTTCTGCGGCTCGCCGATCCCGGGCGCCTGCCCCGGATTGAAGCCGAGGCACCGCCAGCCGCCCGGGCTGCCGCAGCCCGTCGTGAAGGAGAGTCCGCCGTTCGAGCTCACGTCGACGCTCGAGTAGGCCGTGCCCTGCCAGGTGAACGAGAAGCCGAGCGGCACGCTCTGCCACATCTCCGTCTGGTTGCCGGGGAAGAGCTGCCACGGGAGCACGCTCCCGCCCGTGATCGGCACGAGCGTCGAGGCGTACTGGGCCGACTGAAAGGGATCCGACTGGGCCTCCGCGCGGCCGCCGACGACGAGCGCGCAGAGCAGCGCGACGGCAGGGAGAACGACCGATCGAAGCGACATGCGGACACCACCCCTGAGCAGGAGGCGCGGCGGGACGAGCCCTCGCGCGAAAGGGGGGCACCCTACCAACCGGCGGGAGGTCCCCGCAATGCGTGCGCGGGGCGTCCACAGGCGATCTCCGGGCGTTGTGCGCAGGCTCTGGGATGCTCCGCGGATGTGCCGTCCGCCGCTCGCCACGCTCGCCGCCCCGCTGCTGCTGCTGTTCGCCTGCGCCGCACCGCTCGAGAAGACCGGCTGGGACCCGACCGTGCCCGCCCGCGCGACGCGGCCGACCGCGGCCAACGTCGGGCCGCTCGGCGATGAGCTGCCGGTCGCCGCGGACCCGCTCCGTCCCCCGCCCGCGAGCCTGTACGCCGAGCCGCCCGGCGCGCGCCGGCTCGCGACGTACGAGGGCGCCGACGCGCCGCTGGCCGCCGACGGACCCGAGCTCCCGCCCGCGCTCTGGCTGCCCGCTGCGCCCGCGGCCTTCCGCGCCGAGGTCGAGCGCGGGGAGCGGGGCGGCGAGCTCGACGTGCTCGGGCGTGATGAGGCGGACCTCGACGGCGACGGCCGAGAGGAGCTCGTGCTGCTGGTGCGACCGGTCCCCGGCGGGCCGGATGAGCCGCCGGAGTTCGCGCTCCTGCTGGGCCTCACCCGCGACGGCGTCGTGCATCGGCTCTTCGCGTCGCGCCTCCTCACGCCGCTGCGCCACGCCGCACCCGGCGGACCTGCACGGACGTGCCACGCCGAGTGGCGGCTCGCAGGCCGGCTGCGACGCGAGGGCCGCGCGCTGCCGATCGTCTTCGGCGAGCGGGGCGTCGGCTGCGCGGTGATGCAGGACGGCGGCTTCGATCGCGTCGTGACGGCGTTCGATCTGCGCCCGGGCGCGACGGCCAGCGCCGAGGCCGTCGTGGCCCGCGCCAGGCTGCGACCGGCCGGCGCCGCAGAGCTGTACGACGGCGTCGCGTGGGCCTCCGACGTCGACGGGGACGGGAGCGAGGAGCTCGTCGTCCGAGGGATCGCGCTGGGCCTGCGGCCCTGCGGGGCGCCGCTCGATCCGCCCTACTGGATCGAGGAGCGCGGCGCGCGCGTCCTGGCGCCGGGGCTGGCGCCCAGGTTCTTCGCGCAGGACGGCCTCACCGCGCTGGCCTCCGACGCGCCGCCCCCCGAACGCCTCTCGCGCCACGTCGCAGCGTGCGGCCCGATCGGGCCGGCGTCGAGGGGCGCCACGGGACGCATGCCGGTGCAGTAGGTTGCGCCGCACATGGCGCGCCCTCGACCCCTCTCTGCCGCTCCTCTCCCGCTCCTCGCGAGCCTGCGCGGCGTGCTCGTCGACTTCGACGGTACGCTGACCACGCAGGGCCGCTTCACCGCCGCGTCGCTCGCCGCGCTCGAAGCGTTGCATCGCGCCGGGCTCTTCGTCGCGATCGTGACGGGGCGGCCGGCCGGCTTCGGCGCGGGGCTCGTGCGCGCGCTCCCGATCGACGCCTGCGTCACCGAGGGCGGCGGTGTCACGTACCTGCGTCGGGCCGACGGGCGCGTGCTGGAGCTGCTCTACCGATCGGAGGCGACGGCGCGGCGGCGCGAGCGGGCGGTGGTGCTGAGGGCGGCGAAGGCCGCGGCGAAGCGCCACGGCGCCAGGCTCTCCGCAGACCTTCCCTTCCGCAAGGTCGACGTCGCGATCGACTGGAACGAGGAGGCCGCGCTGCCGGTCGCGACCGCCCGCGCGATCGAGCGCGAGCTGCGCGCAGCGGGCCTCTCCGTCGCGCGCTCGAGCGTGCACGTGAACGTCTGGCCCCCGGGCTTCGACAAGGCGACCGCCTGCCGCGCGCTGCTCGCCGCGGCGCTCGGCGCGAACCTGCCCGAGGAGGCGCAGCGCTTCCTCTACGTGGGCGACGCGCCCAACGACGCGCCCGCCTTCGCCGCCTTCCCCGCGACCTCCGTCGGCGTCGCCGACGTGCTCGCCGCCCTCCCCGACCTGAAACCGCCTCCCCGATACGTGACGCGATCGGCCGGCGCGGAGGGCTTCTGCGAGGCCGCCGCGCGGCTCCTGCTCGCGAGGAGTCAGTCATGAGCGCCCCCGCCGCCGTCCAGCTCGAGAAGGACGTCGGGCGCCACCTGCGCTCCGGCCATCCCTGGGTCTTCTCCAAGGCGATCGCCGGCAAGCCGCGGCTCGCCGCCGGCGCCGTCGTCGATCTGTTCGAGGGCGATCGCTTCGTCGCGCGCGGCCTCTGGGATCCGGGCAACGCCATCCGCGTGCGGCTCTTCACGCGCGATCCCGGCGAGGCGCTCGACGCGTACTTCTGGCGCCGCCGCGTGGCGCGCGCGTTCGCGCTCCGGCGAGACGTGCTCGTCCGCGCCGGAGAGACGACCGCCTACCGCGTCGTGCACGGCGAGAGCGACGGACTGCCGGGCGTCGTGGTCGACCGGTACGCCGACTTCCTCGTCCTCAAGCTCTACAGCGCCGCGCTCGTCCCGCACCGTGACGCGCTGCTCGACGCGCTGCAGAAGGAGGTCCCGGGGATCCGCGGCATCTTCGGCCGTGACGAGCTCG
>CAYHCR010000287.1:0-2882 GCA_964354895.1 uncultured Myxococcales bacterium
CCCGCGGGCGTCGGCAACTGCGACGCGGCCTGCCAGTTCCTGGCGGCGACCGAGATCGAGCCGAACGAGGACGGCACGCCGTCGACCGGCGGGGCCAACATCATCGGCAACGACTTCGACGCGGCCGGCGGCGTCGCCGTCGCGAACGCGCTCGCCAACGGCGCGTTCACGGGCGACGCCCTCATCAACGCCGCGATCGCGGTGGCGGGCGACGAGGACGTCTTCGCCGTGACGAACACCGGCATCAATCCGGTCAACGTCCGCGCGGAGACCTTCGTGGGCAGCATCGGCGCGTGCGCCCTGTTCGACTCGGGCATCGTGATCCGGGACGTTGCCGGCACGAACCTCGCGAGCAACGACGACGGCGGCGTGGACGCCTGCTCGCTCGTGACCGCGTTCTCCCTGCAGCCGGGCCAGACTCTCTTCGTCCACGTGACGGAGTACGGCGACGACGCTGCGCAGGCCGACTACCTGCTGCAGCTCGACTTCACCGAGGTCATCTGCGGCGACGGCGTGCTCGTCGGGCCGGCGGAGCAGTGCGACGACGGCAACACGACCAACGGCGACCACTGCAGCGCGACCTGCCAGATCGAGGTCGTCTGCGGCGACACGATCGTGGACGCACCCGAGACCTGCGACGACGGCAACGCGACCGACGGTGACGGGTGCGACAGCAACTGCCGCACCACCGCGTGCGGCAACGGCGTTGTGACGGCGGGCGAGACCTGCGACGACGGCAACCTCGCGAACAGCGACGGCTGTGACAGCAACTGCACGCCGACCGCGTGCGGCAACGGCGTCGTCTCCGTTGGCGAGCTCTGCGACGACGGCAACGTGATCGACGGCGACGGCTGCAGCTCGGCCTGCGTCGTGGAGAACGTGACGAATGAGACCGAGCCGAACGGCAACGCGGCCGATGCGCTCGCGAACGGCATCCTGTCGCCGGACGCGACGATTGTTGCGGGAATCTCGCCCGCCGCGGAGCACGACTGGTTCGCGATCGACGTTCCGGCTTACGCGGACCTGCTGATCGAGACCTCGGACGCCGCGACGATCGGGACGTGCGTCGGGATGGACACGTTCGTGACGTTCGTCGGCACGGACGGCGTTACGACGATCATGTCCGACGACGACGACGGCGTGAACTTCTGCTCGCAGCTGCTCCCGTCGCGTGACGCTGGCGTCCGGCACCTCGCGCCCGGCACGTACTACATCGACGTTCGCGCCTTCAGCGCGACGGCGACGATCCCGCTCTACTACCTGCACGTGCAGTTCGTCGCGCTCTGCGGCGACGGCCTCGTCGAGGGCAGCGAGCTCTGCGACGGAACGCCGGGCTGCGGCGCGGACTGCATCCCGATCCCGGCCTGCGGCAACGGCTTCGTCGAGGCGGGCGAGACGTGCGACGACGGCAACGCGGTCGATGGCGACCACTGCAGCTCGACCTGCCAGATCGAGATCGTCTGCGGCGACGGCTTCATCGACGTGCCTGAGCAGTGCGAAGACGGCAACACGGCGCCGGGCGACGGCTGCGATGCGAGCTGCATGATCGAGGGCATCGCCACGGAGACGGAGCCGAACAACACGACGGCCGACGCCGCCGCCTCGGGCTTCACCATCGCCGGCGATTCGATCCTCACGGGCTCGATCACGGACGTGACGGACGAGCTCGAGGTCTTCCAGGTCGACGTGGCGTTCGACACCGTCGTCTCGTTCCAGACGTTCACGTCGATGTTCGACTGCGACGCGACGACGACGACGCTGCGGCTGCTGGACTCGGCCGGCGTGCAGATCGTCTCCGACACGACGAGCGGCATCCGCAACTGCTCGGCCATCACGTTCCCGCTCGCGGCCGGCACGTACTTCATCCAGATCGAGGAGTCCGGCACGAACGCCAGCATCCCCGCCTGGTTCCTTCGCGCCAGGTTCGAGCCGATGCTCGGCGCTGAGATCGAGCCGAACGACAGCTTCGCGACGTCGCAGCCGGAATTCGTCGGCACGGTGCACGGCATGGCGAGCGGAGACCACACGCTGAACGCGGACGAGGACTACTGGGCGATCACCGTCCCGGCAGGCGGCAGGATCCGCGCAGAGCTGATCGAGGGTGACCGCGCCGTAGAGACCTGCGAGAGCAACGGCATCGACAGCCGCCTCACGCTGTTCGCGGCCGACGGGACCACCCAGCTCGTCGACAACGACGACTCGGGCCGCGGCTTCTGCTCGCTGATCGACGGTACGGGAACGACGCCTCTCCACGCGGCGGCGATCAACAACACCGGCGCAGACGCGACCTTCTACCTCGCGGCCCGCGCGTCGACGTTCTCCGCCACGGGCGCCGGCGGACAGTTCGTCTACCGCCTCGTCGTGGCGATCGAGTAGCGCTCGGTTCGTGGGGCTGAACGACGACGCCCGGCCCTCCCACCGCGGAGGACCGGGCGTCGTCGTTTTTGCGGGGCGGTAGGCTGCCCGCATGACGCGCGCGCGATCGCACTGGGGCTGGGGCTTCTCGGATCGGTTCCCGACGGACGAGGCGCGCGGCAAGCTCGCGCGGCGGGTGCAGGCGGTGCTCGGCGGCGCGCCTTCGCTGCGGCCGCTGCCGGTCGAGGCGGACGCAGTGCTGCCCGCGCCGGCGCTCGAGGTGCCGGCAGAGCTGTCCCCCTTCGCCACGAACGACCGCGCGGCAAGACTGCACGCGACGTTTGGCCGCGCCTATCCGGACCTGGTGCGCGGGTTCGCCGGCGATTTCTCGGCCGCGCCGGACCTCGTCCTCACGCCGTCGACCGAAGGAGAGATCGAGGCGGCGCTCTCGTGGGCGGCGCGCGAGGGTGTGGCGCTCGTGCCGCGCGGCGGCGGGACGAGCGTGGTCGGCGGGGTCGAGCGGGATC
>CAYHCR010000287.1:2982-5465 GCA_964354895.1 uncultured Myxococcales bacterium
GCGCTCGTGCCGCGCGGCGGCGGGACGAGCGTGGTCGGCGGGGTCGAGCGGGATCCAGGGACGAGACGGTCGGCGGTGCTCTCGCTCGAGCGGCTGGACCGCGTGCTCCGGCTCGACTCGATCTCGGAGCTCGCGCTCGTGCAGGCCGGCGCGACGGGACCGCAGATCGAGGCGCAGCTGCGGCCCCACGGTCTCACCCTGCGCTGCTTCCCGCAGTCCTTCGAGTTCAGCACGCTCGGCGGCTGGATCGCGACGCGCGCGGGCGGCCACTACGCGACGCTGCACACGCACGTCGACGATCTCGTGCAGTCCGTCCGCATGGTGACGCCGAAGGGGATCTGGCAGAGCTTGCCGGTGCCGGCCTCCGGCGCGGGCCCCTCCCCGAACGCGCTCGTGCTCGGCTCGGAGGGCACGCTCGGCGTGATCACCGAGGCGTGGATGCGCGTGACGCCGCGGCCGAAACACCGGGCGAGCGCGGCGGTACACGTCGGTGACTTCTCCGCGGCGACGCAGCTCGCGCGGCAGATCGTGCAGGCGCGCCTGTGGCCCTCGAACTGCCGCGTGCTCGATCCGGGCGAGGCGATGCTGCACGAGGTCGCGCAGGACGGCAGCGCGGTGCTGTTGCTGGGCTTCGAGCACGCGACCCTTCCGCAGGGCGAGCGGCTGCGGGAGGCGCTCGCGATCGCGCTCGGCTCCGGCGCGACCTGCCCGCGCGGCCCCGTCGAGCGCCACGATGACCTCGGCTCTCCGACGGACGACGCGTCGGGGAGCTGGAAGCAGGCCTTCCTCGACGCGCCCTACCTGCAGAGCGCGCTCGTCTCGATCGGCGTGGTCGCGGACACGTTCGAGAGCTGCTGCACGTGGGAGGCGTGGCCGCGGCTGCAGGCGAAGGTCGAGGCCGCGGTGAACGCGGCGCTGCAGGAGGCCTGCGGCGGCGGCGTGCTCACCTGCCGGCTCACGCACGTCTACCCGGACGGACCTGCGCCCTACTGGACGTTCCTGGGGCTCGCGCGGCCGGGGCAGGAGCTCGCGCAATGGCGGCTCGTGAAGGACGCCGCGTTGCGGGCGCTGCGGGAGGAGGGCGCGACGGTGACGCACCACCACGCCGTCGGCCGCACGCACCGGGACGGCTGGGCGCACGAGGCGCCCGCGCCGTTCCAGCTGGGGCTGCGCGCCTTGAAGGACGCGCTCGATCCCGCGGGGATCCTCAACCCCGGCGTACTGCTGCCGCCGCGCTGAAGCCTCCCCGCGCGGCGGCGCCCGCGAGGATCAGGCCTGCTGCTGCTTGCCCTCGATCGCGCAGATGAGCACGCCGGCCGCGATCGCGAGGCGGCGGTCGAGGAGCCCGTTGGTGTCGGCGGAGAAATCGAGGTCGATCTTCTGGAGGAACGGGTTGAAGTGCTGGTTGAAGACGCCGACCTGCGCGCTGCCGATCGTCAGATGAAAGCTCTGCGGGATCAGGTTCGACAGGAAGCGGCGCAGCAGCGCCATCAGCATCGAGTCCTCCGCGATCGTGCCGATCTCGCGGTCGGAGGCGTCCATGATCGCCCACTCGTCCTTGAGGATCGACTTGAGGCCCTTGCGCTTGAGCACGCCGACCTTCTCGCCGCTCGTCGCGTCGACGACGTCGTAGGCCGCAGAGATGTCGAAGATCGCGCGCGCCTTGATGGTGAGCAGCTCGCGGGTCTTGGACTCGTCCGCGTAGACGCGGATGTCCTCCTTGAGCTTGAAGGCGGCCTGCTTGCTGTAGAAGGCGACGTTCCCCTGCGGGTCGTAGATGTGGAACGCGGCGCCGAAGAACTGCCAGAATTTCTTGCGGAGCAGGTACTTCCGGTGGCCGAAGTTCGGCAGCGCGAGCGCGTTGGACATGGGCTCCTCCCAAGGGAAAGGCGCGGAGCGTAGTCGGTGGGCGTGACGCTGTCAGCGCGCGTCGGCGAGCGGATCGGCCTCGTCGTCGGAGAGCTCGTGGTCCCGGTCGCGGTCGTCGTGCAGGGAGAGCCCTTCGGCGAGCGCGCGGTCGGACGCTGGCAGCAGCTCGCGGTTGCTCTCCTCGTCGATCACGATCCGGCCCTCGTCGGGCGCGACAGCGGCGAGATCGACCGCCGCGACGCAGGCGCGGGCATCGAACACGAGCACGTCTGCGTCGGACTTTCCGCTGTCACCGAGGGTTGCCCGTTTGGCCCCGAGCGCGTCGAGGGTGGCCTGCGCCGCCGACTGGGATTCAAACAGGTAACGGCGCCCGTCGAGCACCGCGGGCCGCCACGCATCGCGATCGCGCGGAAGGGCCGCGGGCAGGGGAATCGGGAGCCCAAGAGACTTGAGCACTTTGCGGGATGTTGGATTGGCACCAAGTTCGACAAGCCAGTCGCTCATGAAAAGCTCCACAATGGATTGAGAGTACGCACGCGGCACGAGGGGCCGTAGCAGAACCCTCGCCGAAAAGCTGCTGCGCGCCAAATCCCGTCGGTCGGGGTCGCTCAAGG
>CAYHCR010000288.1:0-5449 GCA_964354895.1 uncultured Myxococcales bacterium
GCCGTGCGGCAGGCGGATGAACATCGGGATGCGCTTCTCGGCGGAGAACCACGCCGCTTCATCTCCTGCGGGGATCGGCAGGAGTTCGCCCAGGTTCGAGTTCTGCCGATAGAGGCCCGTGTGGTCGCCGTAGACCACGAGCACCAGCTCGTCGAGCAGGCCGCGCGCGGCGAGATCGTCGATCAGCGCGCCGAGCGCCTCGTCGGTGTAGTGCGCGGCGCGGAGGTAGTGCCCGACCCGCGTCCCTTCCCATCGCCCGAGCGGCAGCCCGCGCGGCAGCCCCGCGAAGTCGAACGGACCATGGGAGGTGAGCGAGATGGCGAAGGCGTGGAAGGGGCGCGGCCCCTCGTCGAGTCGCTCGACGAGCTGTCGGTAGAAGGAGCGGTCCGAGAGGCCGAGCCCGATTCGCTCGTCCTGCACGAACTGCTTCTCGGCGTCGAAGCGGCCAAACCCCATCAGCGGAAACATCGTCGAGCGGTTCCAGAAGTCGGCGCGGTTCGCATGAGCGGCGACGGTCGAGTAGCCGTTGCGCGCTGTCAGCCACGGGAGGCAGCGGAACTCCCGCGCCCACAGTTCGACGTGCACCGCGCCCTTCTCGGACGGGTGCAACGAGCAGTTCGTCAGCAGCTCCGCGTCCGCCGTGCCAGCCTGCCCGGTCTCCGAGTGCAGCTGGGTGAAGCGCAGGCTCTCCGCGCCGAGCGCCCGCAGGCGCGGCATCGCCGGGGCGCCGTCCAGGTCGAAGTCGACCAGGAAATCCTGCATCGACTCGAGCTGGATCACGAGCAGGCTGCGCCCCTTCGCGACGCCGGCGAGCGCGGAGGCCGGGGTGCGCCGCGCCGCGATCTGCGCCACGAAGGCGTCGACCTCTGCCGGCATGGAGCGCGGCTGCCCGGTGACGCGGACGAGGTAGCGCCAGGAGTCGAGGACCTGGTACCCGACGAGCCCGAGGTCGCCCGAGCGCGCCGTGCTGCCGACGTAGCCGACGCGGCGACGCGGCGAGACCGCGCCTGCGAAGAGCGCCCCCGCGAGCCCCAGCGCGGCGAGCACGAACACCGCCCGACGCGAGCGGCGTGGAAACGCCTCGTCGAGCCACCGCGGCCCAATCGCCGCGAGGACCATGAGCACGACGGCGTCCGCGAAGAAGAGCGCGTCGGAGGGGCGGAAGAGGGCCGCGATGGCGCTGTGGACGTCGGTCGCGAGCCCGAGGTAGCGCAGCGCCGCGATCGAGATCAGGTCGCCGAACTGGCGGAACGAGAGCAGGTTTGCCAGACAGACGATCCCGAGCCCGACCGAGACGAGCGCGAGCCCCAGCGCGCGCAGTCGGGGCCGCGTCGGCAGGAGCGCCCAGGGGACGAGCGCGAGCACGGTCCCGGCGAGCGACGCCGCGAGGATGCTGCCGGTCCTCGTGGCGAGCGTCGGATCGACCTCGCCGATCGCGACGCGGTTCTTCACCACGAGCGAGGCGACGACGAGCGTCAGCGGCAGCGCCGTGACGAGCTGCGCGAGCCGCGGCCGGAGCGAGCCGTTCACGCGCCGAGCGCCTCGCTGAGCTGCGCAAACCGCGCGTCCCAGGTGTTGTCGCGGGCCAGCGCGAGGCGCGCGTCAAGCGCTGCAGGCACCCGCCGCAGCGCCGCCATCCGCCGGATCGCCGCGATCGTCCCTGCCACGTCGGGCGCGGTCGCGACCACGCCCTCCGCCTCCCGGAGCACGACCTCCGGCATCGGAGTGGCGACGATCGGGACGCCCGCGCCCAGGTACTCGTAGAGCTTGATCGGATCGGTCGCGAGCGTGAGCGCGTTGATCCGGAACGGGATCAGGCCGACGTCGAGCTCCGCGAGGGCTCGCGGAAGTGCCTCGTGCGAGAGCAGGCCGACGTTCGTCACGTTCCTCCGACGGCAGAGCGAGTCCATCCGCCCCTGCACGTTCGCGAAGACGCGCCCCATCAGCCGGAACTCCGCGTCGGGCATCGCGTCGACCACCGCCTCGAAGAGCTCCCAGTCGAGCCACTCGGCGAACGCGCCCTGGTACCCGACGACGAGCCGCTCCCGTGGCGGCGCGGACGACCCGCGGGACGCCTCGCCGACCGCGAGGAAGCCCGCCGAGACGCCGTTCCGGACGAGCAACGTGTTCGGGTTCTTCCGCTCCAGTCTCGCGCGGAGGCGCTCGGCGCTCACGACGACCAGATCCGCGCCGACGGCCGTGCCGTGCTCCCACGCGACGAGCTTCTGCTGCATGTTCGGATCGTCCGGGAAGAACCCCGCGAAGTCGTCGCAGACGTCGACCGCGATCTTCGCGTGCGGGACCGAGAGCAGCAGTGCGGGTGGCAGCAGCAGGTTGATCCCCTGTAGCCAGACCAGCGTCCGATCGTCGAGGTAGCGACGCGCGAAGAGGCGGAACGACGCCTCGATCGCAGGCCGCAGCGCGAGATCGAGCGGCGGGAGGCGCTGCGACCACTTGTAGGGATACCAGGCGGTCCAGAGGCGATCGACGGTGCGATCCTGCTCCTCGCTGACAGCGCCGGAGAGGAGGTTCTGCACCGCTGACCGGAGGCCGGAGACCTCGAAGACGACCGTCTCGAGGCCCGCCCGACGGAAGCGCTCGGCGAAGTGATGCGGCCGCTGGAAGAGGAACTTCCAGCCCGAGTGCATCACGATCGCGACGCGGGAGAACGGAAGTCGGGGGGCGACGGTCAAGGTGGGCCTCGGAAGCCCGCCTCTCTATCCTGCCGATCGGACCCGTTCAACCGCGCGGAGCTGCGACGCGAGGAGCAACTTGCGCATCCCCCCGCTCCATCCACTATCCTCCGGCGCCGATGGCTCTACCGGACCCTGCCTCTCCCGCTGACCCCGTCGGCGACCCTGCTTGGTGGGACCACTACTTCGCGAACGGCGGAGGGTGGGAGCAGAACGGCGGCAGGCAGCAGACCCGGCGGTTCGCCGAGGCGTTCTGCTCCAACGTGAAGCTCCCCGGCGGGCCGCTGCGGATCCTCGACGTCGGCTGCGCCATCGGCGACGCGATCTCCGTCTTCCGTCGCTGCTACCCCGAGGCGCGGCTCTTCGGGATGGACGCCTCCTCCGTGGCGGTGGAGCGATGCAAAGCGACCCTCGGACACGAGGCTGAATTCTTCGTCGGCACGATCGAGACGCTGCAGGAGCCGTTCGACGTCATCTACATCTCCAACGTCCTCGAGCACTTCGCCGACTACCAGCGCAAGGCCCGGCTCCTCTCGGCGCGCTGCAGCAGGCTCTGCGTGATGGTGCCGTTCGACGAGCGCCTCCGCGGCGCGCGGCTGCGGCCGGACCCGACCCGGCACCACCAGTGGACCTTCGACGAGGAGAGCTTCGACTTCCTGCTCCACGACGGCCTCGCCACGCAGCTGCACTGCACCACGACCTCCTGCCCCGGCGCCTGGGCCTGGACGCAGCGGGAGCAGGTCGTGGCGCGGCTGAAGAACCCGCTCCGGCGGCTCCTGGGCAAGCCGCTCCAGGTGGAGTTGCTCCAGGCGATCTTCGACATCAGGACCGCGGCACCGTGAGCGCCGCCGCCGGATCGCCCCGCGATGCAGCGCCGCCCTTCGGCCCTCGCGGGAAGCTCTGCCAGAAGACAGGACCTTCGGGCTGAGCTTCAGCGCCGCCCGAGCACGACGTTGAAGTGGCGGTTCGGGAGCCCCGGGGCGAGCTCGAAGCGCTCCACCGTAAGGCCGGCGGCCCGCACGAGGTCGAAGAGCTCGTCGCGGGAGTACTGCCAGACGTGGTCGTCGATCACCGCCGCTCCCGGGTGGGCCGCCGGGATCCGGTCGAGGGCCGGGAAGTACCGGGTGACCCGGCCCCACTCCGCCGCGTCCGGCGTGGTGAGGTAGAGGCGGCCGTCCGGCGCGAGCGCGTCGCGGAGCTTCTGCAGCGTCGCCACCGGGTGGAAATTCAGGTGCTCGAGCACCTCGGTGAAGAGGATGGTGTCGAAGGGTCCGGGGAACGGCAGCGGCTCCAACTCCACGTTGTGTACGGCGAACCGGACGTTATGCGCGCTCACGAGCCGCGCGCCGAGGTAACCGGCCGTCATGTCGGTGCAGCAGACCTCCGTGGCTCCGAGCTTGCGCGCGTAGAGCGAGAGCGTCCCATAGGCGCAGCCCACGTCGAGCACGCGCCCCAGCGAGCCGTCGCGGCGGCGCTCCCAGAGCCAGCGCGGCACGTGGAGCCAGTAGAAGAGCTCGTCAGCGCGATAGCCGCGGTTGTAGGCCCCGCCGGAGAGCGCGGCGACCTCCTCCTGGCATCGCCGCAGCTCGACGAGCCACGGCGCCCGCACATGCCGCAGGGCCGCTGCGCGATGAAGCAGCTTTCGCGTGGCGCTTCGCATGGCGGCGAACCTTAGCCGTGGTGCGGCGGCCGCGTCGACGGCGAGCGGCCCCGCCCCGTCCGCTTCGGGGATCCTGCGAGTGACAGACCCGTTCAACCGCGCGCGGCGCGCCGGAGGAGGGCGAGCTCGATCACCTCGCGGTACGCCGCTGCGAGCGCCGATCGGGAGTGGTGCCGGGCGAGGTGCGCCGTGGCCGCGGCGACCAGTGACGCGCGCAGCACGGGCTCCGTCGCGGCGCGCGCGGCCTCCCGGGCGAGCCCGTCGGCGTCATCTGCGATCAGCACCTCGCGACCGTGCGTGAGGCCGAGCCCGCGCGCGCCCATCGGCGTCGTCACCGTCGGCACGGCGGCCGCGAGCGAGCCGAGCGTCTTGATCGAGATCCCCGAGCCGGTACGCAGCGGGACGATCGCGACGCCGCCGCTCCGGAAGAAGACGGGCGCGTCGGGGACTCGGCCCGGCAGCACGAGCCCCGCCGCGACGAGCCGCGCGCGCTCCGCCTCCGGCAGCCCGCCTCCGCCGACGACGAGCTCCACGCCCGGGAGCCGTGCACGGAGCGACTCGCCGAGCGCACCGCCGAGCCAGCGCGCGGCCTCGAGGTTCGGCGGCCACGAGAGCGTGCCGAGGAACACCACGCGCGCGGACGGCGGCGGCGGCGGCAGCTCGAGGCAGGCGACCGCCGGCAGGACGCAGCGGACGCGGCCGTGACCGGCGAGGCGCGCGAGCGCAGCGGCGTCGTCAGGGCTGATCGCGATGACGGCGTCCGCGGCGGCGGCCACCTCGGCCTCGAAGCGGCGCGCAGCCCGGACCTCGAGGAGCCCCGGCGGGAGGCGACCGGCACGGCCGAGCAGCTGCGCGACGAGCGCGCTCTCGACGTTGTGCGCGTCGAGCACGAACGCGGCGCGATGGGCCCGCGCGATCGGGCGGGCGAGCGGCGCGACGTTGAGGTGATCACACCAGACGACCGCGGGAGGGCGGTCCTCGGCGGTCGCTTGAACCGCGGCCTCGAACGCGCGGCTGCGGAACTTTGCCGCGAGGTAGGGCTCTGCGCGGAGCAAGCGGTGGCCGAGCGCGCGCGCGAGCGCGGCCGGTCGACGCC
>CAYHCR010000289.1:0-5449 GCA_964354895.1 uncultured Myxococcales bacterium
TGCCGGTGCCGCTCTCGCCCTCGATCAGCACCGGGACGTCCGCCGGCGCGACCCGCTCGAGGATCGTCGCCATCTCGCGGATCGCGGGCGAGCGGCCCACGACGCCCTTCACGCTGCGGCCGCCCTCGACCTCGCGACGCAGCCGCGCGTTCTCCTGGCGCAGCGCTCCGTGCTCGACCGCCCGCGCGACGACGAGCTCGAGCTCCTCCGGCTCGAAGGGCTTGCGCAGATAATCGAACGCGCCCGCCTTGATCGCCTCGACCGCGGTCTCGACGCTCGCGAAGGCCGTCACCATCACGACCGGCACGCCGGGCAGCCGCTCGGCGAAGAGCTTCACGCCGGTCAGGCCGTCGATGCCGGGCATCTTGAGGTCGGTCACGATGCAGTCGGGGGGATCGCCCTCGAGCGCGTCGAGCGCCGCCTGCACGCCGTCGAAGGTCTGCGGCTCGTAGGTGGGCGCGAGGCTGCGCGCGAGCAGCTCCCGGGCCGACGAGAGGTCGTCGATGATCGCAACGCGGGCCTTCATGAGGCACCTCCGTCGGGGAGTCGCAGCCGGAACCGCGCGCCGCCGCCGGCCGGCGCGTCGATCTCGACGGAGCCGCGGTGCGCGGAGACGACGTGGGTGACGATCGAGAGCCCGAGGCCCGTGCCGGTCGCCTTCGTCGTGAAGAAGGGCTCGAAGATCTTCGCCTTGAGCGCTTCGGGCACGCCGGGGCCGTCGTCGTCGACCTCGATGATCAGGCCGCCCTCGGCCGCGCGGGCCCGCAGGCATACCTTTCCATGCTCCCGCCCCTCGCAGGCGTGGATCGCGTTGATGCAGAGGTTCATCGCGGCCTGCCGCACGAGCTCGAGGTCGACGCAGATCTGGGGCAGGTCTGCCGGGATGTCCGTCTCCAGCGTCACCTTCGCCACCGCCGCCGCCGGCCCGAGCATGTCTGCCACCTCGGCGAGGATCGGGCCGACGGGCTGGCGCTCCATGCGCGCCTCCCGGGCGCGCGCGAAGACGAGGAAGCGCTCGAGCATCGCGGCGGCGCGCTGGCTCTCCGTGCGGATCGCCTCGAGATCGCGGCGGTTCGGGTGGTCCTTGGGCAGCTCGCGCAGCGCCACCGAGGTGTAGCCGCGCACGACGTGGATCGAGTTGCCCAGCTCGTGCGCGAAGCCCGCCGCGATGCCGCCGAGCGTCGCGAGCCGATCGGCGCGCAGCACGTCTCGCGTCGCCTCCTCCACGCGTCGGTTCAGATCGGCGATGAGGCGGACCCGCTCCTCGTCGCGCTCGCGGATGCGGGCGCTCATGCGGTGAAACGCGTGCACCAGCTCGTCGATCTCGCGGCCGCCGCCGCCGTCGATCACCTCGACCGGCTCGTCGGTGCCGATCTTCTCGGCGGCGAGCGCGAGCTCCGTGAGCGGCCGCGTCGCCCGCCCGACGAGCGCCGTCGCCAGCCCGAGGCCGACCGCGATCCAGAAGACCGAGACCCAGCTCGCGTTCTCCGCGACGTGGCGCGCGGAGCGGACCACCTCGTCGGCGGCGAACGAGACGCGCACCGCGCCGATCGCGCGGCCGTTGCTGATGATCGGCGCCGCGGCCCGCAGCGGGGCTGGCGCGACGAGGAGACCGAGCGCCTCGACGGGCCCCTGCGCGCGCTCGAACGCCGCGGCGGGCCCGCCCTGGCACTGGCCGGCCTCGTGCTCCGCGCAGGCGAGCACGACCCCGAGCGCGTCGACGATCGTGACCGACTCGAACGGCCCGACCCCGAGCGTGCGCGTCGCGAGCTCCGCGAGCTGCGCGCGGTCGCCCCCGTCGGTCTCCATCACGTGCTCGGCCGTCGTCGCCACGGAGGCGGCGACCGCGGCGCCCTCGCGCGAGAGCAGCTCCTGCACGTGGCCCAGGTCCCGGATGATCGCGACCGCGGTGACCCCGACCGTCGCGACGATCATCGCGGCGGCGACCAGCACCAGCAGCTTGAGGCGAAGCGTCACGAGCGACGACCCGGGGAGCGGGCCGATGCTACCATCCGCGCTCATGGCGACCTCCGGGGGGCGAAGCGGCCGGACCAAAAAGGGCGCCGCCCTGCTGCGTTTCTTCGGCACCGGCGCGATCGTGCTCCTGTTCGCCGGCGTGCTCGCCGGCATGGCGTGGACCGACCGCTACATCAAGGAGGACCCGGCCTTCTGCGGCCTCTGCCACCGCCCGACGCCCGAGTTCGCCAGCCTCGACCACGGCGAGCACCGGCTGCTGCGGTGCCAGGAGTGCCACCACACGGGCCAGCAGCAGGGGCTCACGCTCCTGCGCGGCTTCCTGACCTCCCGCTCCGCCGGCGACGGCGTCGCGCACGCCACCGTCGAGATCGGCGCCTGCGAGAGCTGCCACCTCTCGCACGATCGGCGCTGGCAGCAGGTCGGCGCCTCGCGCGGCCACCGCATCCACGTCGTCGACGAGCAGATCCCGTGCGCCGCCTGCCACCTCGAGCAGGGCCACCGCTTCGTGCCGACGATGGGCAGCTGCAAGGAGTGTCACGGCGCGCACGTGATCAACACGGCCGGCATGCAGAAGCTGCATTGCTTTGCGTGCCACGACTTCCTCTCCGTGAAGGAGACACTGCGTCCGAGCCGTCGCGACTGCCTGCGCTGCCACCGGGAGGAGGGCCTCCATCCCTCCCGCTTCCCGGCCGACGCCCCGATGCAGTTCGCCTGCGCCGAGTGCCACCGGCCCCACGTCCCGCCCGAGGAGGAGCACATCCCGTGCGGCGACTGCCACGAGGGCATCGAGGCCGCAGAGCTGCACTCCGTCCCCGACCACCGCGTGCCCTGCGCCGACTGCCACGTGCCCCACGAGTGGAAGAGCGACAAGGGCGCCTGCCTCGAGTGCCACGAAGAGCTGCGCAAGCACTTCCCGAAGTTCCCCTGTGGCGACTGCCACGAGTGGGGCCCGGGCCCTACTCCGAAGGAGCCGCAGACGCAGGAGCTCCCTCCGGCGCCGCGGCCGGAGGCGGCGCCGTAGTGCCGTCGCCCCGCGGGAAGCCGGCGAGCTCGTCGGCCTCGTGGCACTCCGGACAGCCCTCGCGCGCGACGTCCGCGCCCTCGTGGCCGAGCGCGCCGTGGCAGACGTTGCAGTGGCCCTCCTCGCGGTGGTCCTTCTTGCGGTGCGGAAAGCTCGGCCCCTTCGCCCACCACTCGTAGTCGTGGCACTCGAAGCACGGCAGGTCCTTCGCCTCCAGCCGGGCGCGGGCCGCGGGTTCCGCCTGCGCTTCGGTCGCGGCGGCCGCGACCACGACCACCGGCGGGTGCTTCACGCCGGCGCCGGCCTCCGCGATCGCGATCGGGTCGAAGTCACCGCACGCCACGCCGAGCCCCGCGAGCGCGAGCGCGGCGAGCGAGGCCCGGGGGCTCATGGCGTCTCCTCGGGCTTCTCCGGGGCGGCCTTCGGCGCCTCTTCCGGCGCCTCCGCCTTGGGGGCCTCGACCTTCGGCGCCTCCGCCTTGGGGGCCTCGACCTTCGGCGCGTCGGGCACCTTTGCGCCCTTGCCGTAGGTGCGCTCGTACTCGCCGCCGTGCTCCTCGTGCATGACCTTCAGCGAGATGCGGCCGGTCAGCCAGGTCCAGTTCATCGGGAAGACCGAGGGGCGCAGGTGCACGTTGTAGAAGTGCCAGACGAAGAGGGCGAGCGACGCGAGCGTGGCCTCTTCGCCGTGCGCGACCTCGGCCGCGCGCAGCGCCCAGCCCGGCACGTAGGCGCTGAAGGCGGCGGGGAACCAGCGCACGAGGCCGGTGCCGCCCATGATCGCGACGCCCCAGAAGACCGCCCAGTAGTCGAACTTCTCCGCATAGCTGAACTTGTCGAAGCGCGGCGGCTCCGGCTTGAGGCCGAGCAGGAAGGCGAGGTTGCCGAAGACGTCCTTCACGTCCTGGGGCGTCGGGATCATGCGCGGCACGAGGCCGCGGCGCGCCAGCATCACCGTCAAGTAGATCAGGTGGTAGACGGCCGACACGGCCATCATGACCGCGGCGACCCGGTGCATCAGCGCCGCGCCCTCCGCGCCGCCGAAGATCGCGACGAGCCCCGCCGACGGTCCGAGCACCGCCGCGCGGATCGGCCAGCCGGTGATCGCCAGCAGGATCACGGAGACGAGCATCAGCCAGTGCTGGATGCGCTGGTGCAGGTCGAAGCGCAGCACGGAGCCCTTGGGGATCGCGTGCTCGACGTGGCCCTTGTTGCGGCGGCGCCGCCAGAGCGTGCGGAGCTGGGCGCCGAAGTCGAGGAGCACGTGCAGGAAGAGGCCCGTCAGCGTGAGCGTCGTGAGCCAGCTGAAGGCTTTGTGCACGATCATCACGATCGGCTGGAACTCGAGGCTCGACTCCTTGTGCGAGAAGGCGTCGGCGAAGGCGGGCGTCGCCTCCTTGTGACACTTGCGGCAGGTCTCCAGCTTCGCTTCGCCGGCGACCGTCGAACCCTTCTCGTCGCTCTTCGCGATCTCGTGCGCGCCGTGGCAGTCGACGCAGCCGGGCGCGTGCTCATTGCCGAGCTTCACGAGCCGGCCGTGCAGCGAGTCCGGATAGGAGCCCGCGTGGTGGCCCGCCTCCGCGAGCTTCGGATCGGTGTGGCAGGCGATGCAGGCCGCCGAGGCCATCCGGCGCGCCGCCAGCTTGTCGGCGGGGATCGCGCGCATCGAGTGCGACTCGCCGTGGCAGGAGAGGCACGTCACGGCGATCGGCTTCTTGCCGTCCTTCGCCGCCGGCTCCCGCGTCCAGGCGCCGTGTACGCTCGCCTGCCACTGCGGGACGGCGTCCTCGTGGCAATCAATGCAGGCGATCATCGCCTTGGGCACGCGCGTGACCTTGCTCCTGCCGAGCGTCTCTTCGAGCGCGACGAGCGCCTCGTCCCGCTCCGGCGGCTGCGCCTCGTGCGCCTTGTCCGCGAAGCCGTCGTGGCAGTCGATGCACTCGGTCTTGCGGTGCGCCGACGTCCGGAAGCCGTCCACATCGAAGAGCGGCGCCTCATGGCAGACGAGGCAGCGCGCGTTCCCCTCCGGCATCTTCATCGCCGGGCGGACGGGCGCCGCGTCCTCCGCGGCCAGCGCGATCGTCGGGAGCAGCCACAGCAGCGGGACGAGGCACGCCGAGCGGGCAGGGTTGGGGCTCACGCTTCCTCCGTACGGACAGGGGCCCGGGCGCGATCGGGGCCGTGTCCGCTCACCGGACCGGCTCGTCGCGTCGCGGGACCTCCGTCGACCGAAGCCGCGGAGTGCACGAGGGAGACCAGCGATCCGATCCGAGCAAAGTCAGCCAGTTGCGCGGAGGGCCTGTCTGGATTCCCAGACGTCATGGCGGGAATGCAGGACAAGTCCCCGCGCGCCGACGCCCCGGACGGGCGTGATTCAGCCCTGCGGCAGGCGCATCCAGAAGCACGAGCCACGGCCTGGCTCGCTCGAGACGCCGACATCGCCCCCCGACTG
>CAYHCR010000290.1:0-5448 GCA_964354895.1 uncultured Myxococcales bacterium
AGCGCCTCCCGCCCGCCCACGACGACGCCGATGAGCAGCACCGCGACGGCGAAAGAGCTCGCGTTGCCGCCCTGGAGGCCGCCGAAGAGCAGCGTGACCAACGCGATGAGGCACCAGAGGAAGAGCGACACGCCCCACGCGGCGAGCTGGATCCATCCGCGGCGCGCGAGCCACACGATCCCACCGAGGACGACGAGGATCGGGGCGTAGAAGGCCAGCGAGATGACCGCGTCGTTGCCGGGATCGAAGAGCGAGGTCAGAAACGCCAGCGCCGCGACGAGGCCCATCGCCCGCGCGAGCGAAGCGATGATCCGGCCCTTGCGAGTGGCGTCCTCGCCGGCGAGCGTCGGTGGGTGGATCGGCGGTGGCATCGGGTTGCAGGTTGCTCCTTGTCGCCGGGGGGCGCTGTGATCGCTGCACGCCTGTCCGCAGGCACGCTGGCAGGAGGGGTCCACGTCGAGTCTGCACGAGCAAGGCCGTCGCAAAGCGCGCGGCGGTGTTCGCAGGCGTCCGGGGCGCAAGCGTTTCGTCCATCGCCCGGGTCGACGGGAGCGGCGCCCTTCGGAGAGGATGCGCGGGATGAAGGAAGACTCGAACAAGAGCAGCCCCTTCGCAGCCCTGGCGGGGCTGCGCGAGAAGCTCCCGCCCGGCCCGCCGCCGCGCGCGCCGGAGCCGCCCAAGGGGCCTGCCCGCGCCGTCGTGCGGTATGAGAAGAAGGGGCGCGGCGGCAAGGAAGTGACCGTTATTGAACAGCTCGAGCTGCCGGCGAAGGAGCTCGAGGCGTGGTGCAAGGCGCTCAAGCAGGCGATCGGCGCCGGCGGCTCGGTCGAGGACGACGCGATCGTCGTGCAGGGCGATCAGCGCCCGCGCGTCGCCGCGTGGTTGACGCAGCGGGGCGTGAGAAAGGTCTCGGTGGGCTGACGTGTCGACCCCTGCTTCGGACGGCCGGTTGCTCCGGCGCGGCCTCGTGGCAGGCGGCGTCGTGGCGACGGCCGTCGTCGCGATCGCGCTCTTCTCGTCGAGCCCCCTCCCGTCGGAGGGCCCCGACGCCGGAAGACGCCCGCCTCGAAGGGCTGCGCGACGCGACGCCGGTACGCCCGCTCCCGCCGCCCGGACCGGCGCCGCCCCGCCTCGCCTTCTGCTCGGCCGCGGCAGCGACGCCGGCGCCCCACGCCCGCCAGCTGTCGGCGCGCCCAACGCGCTGCGCGACGCCGTGGGCCGACGGCTGATGCTCAAGGGTCGCCCGACGCCACCGGTCGCTGGGCCTGCCGGCGGCGGCGCCTCGCTCGAAAAAGAGGCGATCCGCGACGCGATCCGCGAGATCTCGCCGCTCGTGAAGGGCTGCTACGAGCAGGGGCTCCGGCAGGATCCGCTGCTCGGCGGCGACGCGACGCTCGCCTTCACCGTCGTCGCCAAGGATGGCCGCGGGCTGGTGCGTGAGGCGGAGTTCATCGAGGAGCGCTCGAGCATGGCCGACGTGCTGGTCCAGGCCTGCATGCTCGACGCGCTCGGCAGAGCGAGCTTCCCCGTCCCGCAGGGCGACGGCGAGACGCGCGTGACCTATCCGTTCCGCTTCTCGTCTTCGGCGGACGGCGGGACTCCGGCGCCTTGAGCCGCGCGCCACGAAGCTGACACCCCGAACCTGACGCACAACTGCACGGGTGCGCAGGTCTGGCACGAGGCCCCCTGTCCGCCGGCGCCCTTCCGATCCATACTGCGGCTCTGCCTGTGCTTCGGGGGAAGCTCTGCGCATCCTGCTCGTCGAGGACAACCTGCGCTTCGCGCAGTCGCTCGCGCTCGCCCTCGGCGACGCGCACGAGGTCGTGATCGCCGCGTCCACGCGCGAGGCGATCTCCACGCTGGAGTCGGAGGGCTTCGACGCCGTGCTGCTCGATCTGGGGCTGCCGGATCGGCCGGGCGAGGAGCTCTACGCAGAGTTGCTCACCCGCTGGCCGGCGCTCGCGCCGCGCGTGATCTTCCTGACGGGCGGCGCCTACACGATGGCGGCCGCGTCGCTGCTCGCGCGGCTGCCCAACGTGCGCCTCGAGAAGCCGTTCGAGCTCGAGCGGCTGCGCGAGGTGCTCGACCGGATCAAGGGCGGCTGACGCGCGTCAGCGGCCGGCGGTGAGCTCCTTGACGAGCGCGTCGGCGCCGTAGACCACGTGGAGCGCGTGCTCGATCGCGCGGGCGTCGACCGCGACCGCGCGGTTGAGCGCCGGATCAAAGCCGTACTCGCCGCCGAGCGAGTGCAGGTTCCCGTCGAAGATGAGCCCCACGACGCGGCCGTCCCGGTTCACGACCGGCGAGCCGGAGTTGCCGCCGATGATGTCGTTGTTCGTCGAGAAATTCAGCGGGAGCTTCGCGTCGAGCCTGCCCTTCGCCTTGAGCCAGCTCTGCGGCAGCGCGAAGGGCGCCTCGCCCGTGTGCCGGTCGAACGCGCCGCCGATCGTGGTGAAGGGCGCGATCGGGCCGAAGTCCGGATCCTCCCAGCCGGCGACGCGGCCGAACGCGAGGCGCAGCGTGAAGGTCGCGTCGGGGTAGATCGAGCTGCCGTAGGCGGCGAAGCGCACCTTCGCGAGCGCCTCGTGCGCCTTGTTCGAGGCCGCCTCGATCTCCTCCTCGAACTGCCTTCGCACGGCGCGCGCCTCGGGATCGACGAGGGTCGCGAGCGCGATCATCGGGTCTTTGCTGGCCTCCACCGCGGCGGTGCCGCCCTTGTACAGCGCGGCGCGCACCTTCGGATCGGCGAGGGTGCTGCCCTTCACGACGCGCGCGGCGAGCGTGCCGGGCGCCTCGCGGCCGAGCACCTTCTTGACGAGCGGGTGATCGGGCCCGAGCTCCTCGCGCAGCTTCGTCAGCGAGAAGGTCAGGAGCGCGATCTCGAATTCGGCGTGGAGGGGCGCGGCGCTCTCGAGCTCCTGCTGGAGCGCGGGCAGGTTCGCGTCGCCGAATTCCTTGAGCCGCTCGCCGTTGGGCTTGCGGAGCTCGTCGGCCGCGCGCACGAGCATCCGGGCGTGGCCGAAGAGCTCGCCGGAGAGCCCGTACGTGCGGCGGCCGGCGATCGAGCCGTAGAGCAGCTGCAGGCGCCGCTGCGCCGCGACCGCCTTTCCGATCTCGGCGAGCGCCCGCTCCGCCTCGAGCTTCTGCTTCGGATCCTTGCCTGCGCGGGCGAGCAGCTCCTTCTCCTCGCCGATCTTCTGGGCGAAGAACGCGCGGTCGAGCAGCGCCTTGTGCATCCCCTTGAGCGCCTTGAGGCTGTTCTCCACGCCGAAGAGCAGGCCGGTGGAGTGGCGCTTCTGCTCGACGCCGCGGTGACCGTATTCGGTCAGCAGGCCGCGCAGCTCGGAGAGCCAGAAGAGCCGGCGCGGGAGCGCGACGTCGCGCTGGTACTCGAGCTCGGAGATCGCGAGCTGCCGCGACGTCCCGCCGGGGTGGCCGCTGACGAAGACGGCGTCGCCGGCCGCGAGCGTCGCGCCGCCGAACGGAAAGTGATGCAGCTTGCTGTCGAGCGGCTCGCCGCCCTCGTAGACGCGCACGAACGCGCTGTCGAGATCGAAGCGCGGAAACATGAAGTTGTCCGGATCGCCGCCGAAGAAGGCGATCGCGAGCTCCGGCGCGAAGACGAGCCGCACGTCCTGGAAGCGGCGGTACTCGTAGAGATCGTAGCGGCCGCCGTCGTAGAGGCTCACGACGTCGCAGCGGACCTGATCGCCCTTCGCGCAGGCCTTCTCGAGCCGCGCCTTCTCGGCCTTCTGCGCGTCGGCGTAGGCCTTGCCCTCCTTGCCGGCCACCGCCGCGAGGAGCTCCTTCGTCACGTCGGTGATGCGCACGAGCTGGTTCGCCTCGAGCCCCGGGCAGGCCTTCTCTTCGGCGCGGCTCTTCGTGACGAAGCCGTCCTTCACGAGGTCCTTCGCCTTGCCGGAGAGCTGCTCGACGCACTCGTGCACGCAGTGGTGGTTCGTCATCACGAGGCCGTCGGCGGAGACGAAGCTCGCCGAGCAGCCGTTCGCGAAGCGCACGCTGGAGAGGCGGGCGCGGTCGAGCCCCGCGGCGGCGGGCGGGGAGCCGGGCGCCCTTTCGATCGCGTCGGCCGGCCCCCGAATGAACGGCCCCACGCCCTCCTCGGCGGGGGGGGGCAGGGGACACAAGCAGACCCAAGCGCGCGGCAGGGCGCGGCGGAGCATCGAAGACCTCCAGCGGGGAGCTGCAGGTTCTCGCCGCGCGCGCGCGGAGCGTCAACCCCTGCGACGACCGCGTTTGCCCTTGGCGGCCCTGGGCGCCTCGGCCACGACCCGATCTTCGCTCGGGCGGTACGGCTTGCTGCCGAAGAGCCACACCCGCAAGGCTTCCCGCGCCACGTAGGGCGCCTTGATGCGCCACTTCGGGCCGTTCACCACGACCACCGAGACGGCGATCGTCGGCGCCTCGGCGGGCGCGTAGCCGATGAACCACGTGTGGTCGCGGAACGGCGCCTCGGTGTCGAGCGAGCCGGTCTTGCCCGCGACCGCGATCCCCGGCAGCGCGTCCTTGCGGCGATCGCGGAAGGCGCGGCGCGCGGTCCCTTCGGTGACCGTGCGCCGCATCATGCCGTCGAGCGCCTCGGCCACCGCCGCGTCGAGCACGCGCGCGGGCGCCCCGGCGGGCAGCGTCTCCACGCCGTCGATCGCCTCGATCACGGAGAGCGGCGCAGCCAGCCCGCCCGCGCCGACGATCGCCGCGAGGCGCGCGCCCTGGAGCGCGGAGAGGCGGACCTCGGGGCTGAAGCCGGCGGCGGCCTGCGCGAACGGGAAGCGCCCCTCGGGCAGCTTTGCCGGAGATCCCTCGACCGCGAGGCCGTCGACCTGGAGCGGGGCGTTGAAGCCGAAGGCGTCGGCGACGCGGCCGAGTTTTGCTGGATCGAGGTGGCGATCCGCGAGCCGCGCGAACGGCACGTTCGCCGAGTGGCCGAGCGCGGCGTCGAAGGTGATGCAGCGACCGTCCTTCTTCGACGGCTCGAGCAGCTTTGCGGTCAAGGCGTGCAGGCCGCCGTGGTAGCAGACGCGCGTGTCCGGCGAGACGCCCTCCTGCAGGAGGGCCGCGCTCGTGACGACCTTGAAGACGCTCGCGGCGGGCGACATCGCGCGGGCGGCGAGGCCGGCCTCCTGCTCCGGCGCCTCCGCGCTGTGCTCGACGACCGCGAGCAGGCGGCCGGTCCGCGGATCCATCGCGACGAGCGCCGCGTAGGGCACGTCGTAGTCCGCGAGCAGGCCCTTCATGCGCTGCTGGAGGGCCGGATCGATCGAGAGGCGCGCGGTGCGGCCGTCGGGGAGCGTCGCCTCGAGGCGACCGTCGATGCCGGCGTGGGCGCGGCGGACGAGCGCGAGGCGGAGCTCCTGCGGCGCGAGCGCGGCGCCGAGCGCGCGGGCGGCGGCGGCGGCGGGGGGGGCGGGGGGCGGGGGAGGGGGGGGG
>CAYHCR010000291.1:0-5448 GCA_964354895.1 uncultured Myxococcales bacterium
CATCGGTCAGCTCGTCGTCGACGACGGAGATCGTGTGTTCGTGCGCCGGCAGCCGGGCGAGCACCTGCCGGCCGCTCGCGTCGGTGACCACCTCCGTCCAGCCCTGGCTCCGCAGCCCGCCCACGAGCAGCTTTGCGCCGGGCAGCGGCGCGCCCGTCTCGTCCTCGACGCGCAGCTCGATCGAGCCGGGCGCCCGCAGCGGGAGCTCGAGCGGCTTCGGCTCGGCGAACCCGAGCTCGACCGCGACCACCGTCGAGCTCCAGCCGTCCGCGAGGCCGACGACGTTCACTCTGCGCGCCGGCAGCCCGCGGACCTCGAAGCTCCCGTCCGGCGCCGCCTCGACCGTGCGGAAGCCCTCGTCGACCACCACGAGCCGCTCCGTCGCGCCCTTCGGCGATCCGCGGAGCTTCCCGCGCAGCGTGCGCGCCGGCGTGAGCTTCAGCTCGAGCGGCGGCGCCTTGCCCCCCATCGGCCGCGTCGCCCGCCCCTCACCGAAGCCGTCCGCGTGGGCCCCGAAGGCGCGCGCATTCTTCGGCGCGAGGAGGGAGAAGCGACCGTCCGCGCCGGTCACGGCCTCGAGGCGCCCGAGCTGCGCCGTCGCCACCCGGACCCGCGCGCCCGCCACCGGCGTGCCGGCCGGATCCACGACCCGGCCCTCGTGCGGCACGACGGCGCGGAGCGGGAGCCGCAGCTCGACGGCCCCCGTCGCCTCGATCGTCCGGACCGCCCGCGCGAGCGCGTCCGCCTGCGCGGCCTCCGCGCGCCAGCTCCCCGGCGGCAGCGCCTCAAAGCGCGCCCGGCCGTCGGCATCACTGGTCGCCCGTCGCTCGAGCCGCTCCGCCGCCGGCAGCGCGGGCGGCTCGTCGCCGAAGCCGGCCGCGCGATCGCCCAGGCGCGAGCGGAACCACTCTCGGCTCTCCTCCCGCGAGATCCGCCGGAGCACGACCTCGACGCCCGCGACCGGCTGCTCGTCCCGCTCGAGCCGCACCTCGATCCCCTGGGCGATCTTCGGCGGCGGCGGGTCGGGCAGCAGCGCAGGTGTCGGCGCGACGGGCTCGCTGACGCTGCCGGGCGCGGGGCAGGCCGTCACGGCCGCGCAGAGGAGCGCGAGGAGCAGGAGCAGGTTCGTCATGGAGACCTCCAGGGAGCCGCGCGACCTTGCGGGGACACCGTCGGGCGCGCAAGCCGGCGGGAGCGCGAGCCGCGACCGTCGCGCAGGACCGCGAGGCCAGCGCGGCCGTGAGCGGCACACGAGGAGCGGGCGCGCGGGCGAGGCCATCCGGTCGAGCTCGTCGTTCGATCGGCGGGCGTCAATGCGGGCTCGATGCGCGCCCGCGGTGGCGCCGGCGGACTCGCGCCGCCGCACGGAGCCGCTCGCGCCCGGGCCGAGTGCGCTATGGATGCGCCGGAGCCTTGGATGCTGCGCTTCGATCTGCACCGACATCTGGAGGGATCCCACTCGCCCCGCGCGCTGCTGCACGTCGCGCGCGCCCACGATCTGCGCGATCCGCTCTTCTTCGACGCCGCCAGCGGCCGCTTCCGTGACGAGGCCGAGCTCGCCGCGCGCCTCACCATGCGCACGCCCGGCAGCGCGCAGGAGTTCTACGGCCGCATCGATCTGGCGCGCGTCGCCTACGTCTCGGTCGAGGCGATCGCGCAGCTCGCAGGGATCGCGTTCGAGGAGGTCTGCGCCGAGAGCGATCGCACCGAGCTGCGGATCAGCCTCTTCTCGATGACCCGCACGCTGCTCGCCCGCGCGGGCGACTGGCGCGCCGTCCCTCCGACCCGGTTCGCAGCGAAGGCCGTCGAGATCCTCGTCGCGGTGCTCGCGGCCCGGGACACGGTCGCAACCCGAGAAGGCAAGCCGATCCCGATCCGCCTCGGGCTCTCGCGCACGTTCGAGAGCGCGGCCCACTACGAAGCGCTCGCCGACGCGGTGCGCGCGCACGCGAGCGCGCTCTGCGGCCTCGATATCCTCGGGATCGTCACAGGCCCGGACGCCGAGCCGCTCCAGCCCGGGCTCCTCGCGATCGTCGAGCGCCTGCGCCGCGATCTGCCGGATCTCACGGTGCACGCCGGCGAGCTCGAGGGCGCCTCGTCCGTGCTCCGGACGCTGGAGCTCGAGCCCCGCGGGATCGGCCATGGGGTGCGGTCGCTGGAGAGCGCAGAGCTGCTCGAGGCGCTCGCGGGCCGCGACGTGACGCTCGAGGTCTGCCCTTCCAGCAACGCGCTGCTCATCCCCGACGTCGTCGCGGCGCTCACCGCCCGAGCCGGCGCGCCGCCGCTCCTCGCGCTGCAGCGGGCGAACGTGCGCTGCGTGCTCGGCAGCGACGATCCGACGATCTTCGGCGCCTCCACCCGCGGCGAGTACGAGCGCGCGGCCGCGATGGGCGCAGACCTTCTCCGGCTCGAGCACGACGCCCGCCGGCGATGGGCGCAGATCACCGGCGAGGCGCTCGCCGCGACGTAGGCGTGGTGCTCGGGGCCCTCGCGCGCTCCTCGATCGCGCGCGCAGGGCGAGCCCGATCACGCCCCTTCGCCTTGACAGCGCCGCTGCTCCGGGAGATTCGGAGCGCGTGAGCGAGCCCCTTCCCACGGCCGAGACGTCGTCGAGCTGGAACCTGCTGTTCGCGGCCTGGCTGCTCTCGACGCTCGCGACCGCAGGCAGCCTCTTCTTCAGCTCCGTGATGGAGCTGCCGCCCTGCGTGCTCTGCTGGTACCAGCGCATCGCGCTCTTCCCGCTCGTCGCGATCCTCCCGGTCGGTCTCTTCCCGTTCGATCCGCGCGCGGTCCGCTACGCCCTGCCGCTCGCGGGCGCAGGCTGGCTCGTCGCCGCGTTTCACAACCTCGTCTACATCGGAGTGATCCCGGAGAGCCTGCAGCCCTGCAGCGAGGGCGTCTCGTGCTCCGCGCGGAACCTGAGCCTGTTCGGCTTCGTGTCGATCCCGCTGTTGTCGCTCGTGGGCTTCTCGGCCCTCGTCGCCCTGCTCGTCGTCCTCCTTCGGAGAGAGCGCCCGTGAAGAAACAGCACGTCATTTTCGTTGGCACGTTCCTCGCCGTCGTCGCCGTCTTCTGGATCGGCTCGAGCCTCTACCAGAAGCAGAAGGCGCAGGAGCGCGGCTTCCTCGCGCAGCAGAACGCCGCCGTCTTCGTGCGTCCCTGGTCGCAGTCGATCGGCGCGCCGGAGGCGAAGGTCTTCCTCACCGAGTTCACCGATCCCGCCTGCGAGACCTGCGCCTCGTTCTCGCCGATGCTCAAGAAGCTGGTCGACGCGCACCCCGGGAAGATCCGGCTCGTCGTGCGCTACGCCCCGCTGCATCCCGGCTCCGACGCGGTGGTCCGGCTCCTTCATGCATCGATCCAGCAGGGCCGGTTCTGGCAGACGCTGGACCTCATGTATCGGACGCAGAGCTCGTGGACGCAGAATCACCAGGCGAAGGCCGACCTGCTCCTCGGACCCCTCATCGACGAGGGCGTCGACACCGAGAAGCTTCGCCGGGACGCGGCGGATCCCTCGACCACGCAGGCCGTCGAGCAGGACATGGCCGACGCCCGCGCGGTCGGCGTCAAGGCAACCCCGGAGTTCTTCGTCAACGGCAAGCCGCTCCCGACGTGGGGCTATCCGCAGCTCGAGGCGCTCGTGAACGCCGAGCTCGCGCTCCAGTATCCGCGATGAGCGTGGCCCTCGCGGTGCTGCTGTCGCTGGTGGCCTTCGGCTGCGCCCCGGAGGATACGGCCGAGGGTGGCTGCGTCGACGCTTCGGACTGTCCCGCCGGCCAGTGGTGCGACCGCGCCGGCCAGTGCCTCGGGGCGGCCGGCGGCGGCGCTGGCGGCGGCCCCCCGCCCGAGCGCGCGTGCGAGAGCTCGAACGATTGTGTCGACGAGGCGTTCACCGTCGTGCAGGACCTCTACTGGGACGGCGACGAGCAGTCCGTGTGCGTCTCGCGGCTGACGACCTGTCCGCAGGGCGGATGTGTCGCCGAGAACGAGTGCCGCGCCCCGCAGGGTCCGCTCGGTGGGCTCTCCCGCTGCGCGCAGGACACGGATTGCGCCTCCGGTCAGTGTCTCTTCCCCACCGCGGAGATCGGGCTCTGCCTCCGCCCCTGTTCGACGGACTCGGACTGCCCGCTCGAGAAGGACTCCGGGGGCGGGCCGGTCGGCTTCGCGTGTCGGCCGTTCGAGCTCCGCGGCGTGCTGCTCCGCGCATGTATGCCGGTTGACGAGACCCACCCGGAGCGGACGCTCTGCGGCGTCGACCACGACTGCGTCCCGCCGGGCGGCGACACCTCGAGCGAGCTGGGCTGCCGCTTCGTCGGCGCCCCTGCGTCGCCGGGGCAGCGGGGGCTCAGCGCCGTCCCGGTCTGCGACGTCCGACCGCCGGGCGCGCGGCCGACGGGGGGGCGATGCCCGCCGGAGACCGCGCCGGGGATCGGCGTCGCGACGGGCTGCGCCGGCGGCGCGTGCCTCGAGCCGTGCAGGGTCGACGCGCAGGAGCAATTCGTCGCGATCTGCGAGGCCCCGCGGAGGTTCTGCTCCGAGCCGTGCCGTCGGGACGACGAGTGCCCGCAGCGCTTCACCTGCACGACCGGGGACGACGAGGAGCGGGTCGGGGAGTGGCTGGACACGAACCGGGAGCAGAACCTCAATTTCCCGGGGCGCAACCTGCGCTACTGTCTGCTGCCGCTGCAGGGATGTCTGGACGAGCGGGACTGCTGCCCCTCCAGGGACGCCGCCGGCGCGTGTGAGGGCGGCTGGAGCGCGACGACCACGCGCTGCGGCCTCGACGCCCGGCTCGTCGCCGCGACGCCGCGGCTCGCGACGATCTGCCGGACCCCGGACGCCTCGCTCGCGCCCCCGGGGAGCTGCTGTGTGGCGCACGAGGCGTGCGACTCCACGCTCTGCGTGCCCGTCGAGACCGGTCCGTGCGCAGGCGGCTCCGCCTGCTCGGTGCCCTGCGCGCCCGACCCGGATCCCGACGGCGTGCCGGGCTCGGGGGACGAGCAGGATCTCTGCCCGGAGCTCGCCGCGACGTGGCCGGGCCTCGCCGGCGTCACCTGCCGGTCGTTCGACTACGCGCGCAGCTTCGAGGACGCGCGCGGCGAGGCGCAGCAGCTGCTCGCCCCGTTGACGGTCTGCCGCTGACGAACGCTCCGGCGCGCCTGTCCTTCGGCAGCCCCGCGCTGCTGGACCACCGACGCCGGCGACGAAGTAGCCTCCCTCCGGGCGATATTTGTGTCGGAGACGCTCGATCACCCGCGTGACCCCGCCCGCGGCGCGAAGAGCTCGCTCCGCGCCGCCTCCAGGATCGCCACGACGGCGGGATGCTTGAGCCGACGTTCGACCGAGATCGCGTAGAAGCGCTCGCGGACCTCCTCCACCCGGCCCAGCAGCTCGACGCCGTACTGGGCGATCACCTCCTCCTCGACGACGGTCGGCGCAGGGAAGAGC
>CAYHCR010000292.1:0-5440 GCA_964354895.1 uncultured Myxococcales bacterium
GCGCAACGTCGAGAGCCCGGCGCAGTTCGCCGCGCTCACGCGCGCGCTCAAGGCGCAGGCGGGCGGCCCGCTGCTGACGAGCATCGACCAGGAGGGCGGCCGGGTCCGACGGCTGCGTGACGGCTTCACCGAGGTGCCGTCGATGCGCGCGATCGGCCAGACGGGAGACCCCGCGCTCGCCCGCGCCGCCGGCCGGGTCCTCGCCCGCGAGCTGCGCGCGGTGAACGTCGATCTCGACTTCGCGCCCGTGCTCGACGTGGACACGAACCCCGGCAACCCCGTGATCGGCGATCGCTCGTTCGGCCAGACGCCCGCGCTCGTCTCGCGGATGGGCGTCGCGCTGATGCAGGGTCTGCAGGACGCAGGTGTGGCAGCGTGCGGCAAACATTTCCCAGGCCACGGCGACACAGCGCAGGACAGCCATGTGGATCTGCCGCGCCTGCCCCACGCGCTCGCCCGGCTCGAGGCGGTGGAGCTGCCGCCCTTCCAGGCCGCGATCGAGGCCGGCATCGCGTCGATCATGACGGCGCACGTGATCTTCGAGCCGCTCGACGCACGTTTCCCGGCGACCATGAGCCGGCCCCCGCTCGACGGGATCCTGCGCGATCGCTTCCGCTTCGACGGCGTCGTGATCTCGGACGATCTGGAGATGAAGGCGATCGCGGACCACTACGGGATCGAGGAGGCGGTGGTGCGAGGCACGAACGCCGGCGTCGATCTCTTCCTCGTCTGCCACACCGAGGCGCTGCAGCACCGGGCGATCGACGCGCTGCTCGCGGCGGTCGAGCGGGGCGACGTGCCGCGCGCGCGGATCCTGGAGGCGAACCGACGCCTCGATGGGCTCTTCTCGCGCTACGTGCGCCCCGCGTCGGCCGCGCTCCCGGAGGGCGTGCTCGGCTGCGCGGAGCACCTCGCGGCGGTCGAGGCGATCGCCGCGCGCAGCGGCCGTCACGCCGCCGGCCGGGATCCGACCGAAGCGCTGCAGACCTGACCTGTATGGCCGGCCCGGCGGCCCCTGCTACGCTCCGCCCATGCGCCACCTCACCGGGCTCGTGCTGCTCTTCGCCGTCTCGACCGGCTGCGCCGCGAACGATCCCCCGAAGGACCCAGGCTGCGCCTCCGACGCCGACTGCCCGCCCGACACCAGCTGCGCGGCCGACGGGGCGTGCCGCGCGAGCGACGGCGGTGGCGGCGGCGGGGCCGGCGGGGCCGGCGTGCCGGCGTGCGCGCGCAGCGACGACTGCCTCACGGCGCCGTTCCCGCTGATCCCGGAGTTCCACTGGGACGGCCAGCCCGGCGTCGACCGCGTCTGCACCCTGCCGCCGGCGCGCTGTCCGGCCGGCGACCTGTGTGAGGTCGAGCTGATCTGCGCGGAGGTCTCGACCGACGCCGAACGCCCCGGCGCCTTCCGCTGCGAGCACGACGAGGAGTGCTGGTCGGGGCGCTGCCTGCCGTTCGGGGATGGCAAGCTCTGCGCCCGTTTATGCTCCTACGATGGCGACTGCCCCTTCACGACCGGCGCCGACGGCGAGCGGCTCGGGCTCTCCTGCCAGACCGAGCGCGTGGAGGGCATCACCGTGCAGCGCTGCGTGCCCGTCCCCGGCGCGCCGCCCGGCACCTCGCTCTGCCGCTCCGCGCGGGAGTGCGGACCCGGGCAGGAGTGCCGGTTCCACGGAGATCCGGCGCTGGTCCCCCTGATGCCGGAGCTCCCTCTCTGTGTGGAGGCCCGCGGCGGGCGGCCGACGCTGTCGCGCTGCGGCGACGATGCGTCCTCCTGCGCGGGCGGCTCGTGCAGCTGGCCGTGTGACGGCGGCACCGGAGACCCCGGCAACCTCTGCCGCTCGCCGCCCTATCGCTGCACCGCGCCGTGCGCGCTCGACGCCGACTGCCCCGCCCGCGCGATCTGCGGCGTCGCCGAATGGCAGAACCGCGTCGGCAGCTTCCCGCCGCCGCCGGGCCTTGAGGCAAACATGTTCGGTGAGGGCCCCGGGCGCGACGTCCGTCACTGCCTCCTGGCCCGGCCGGGCTGCTTCGACGAGCAGGACTGCTGCCCCGATCCGCAGCCCGACGGCTCGTGCCGGCTCGGCTGGGAGCGGGCGCGCGGTCGCTGCGGCGTGACCTTGCAGGGCCCGCCCGACGGCCTGCGGTTGCTCACGCTCTGCCGCCCGATCGACGGCCGCGCAGCGCCCGGCGACTGCTGCGCGGCCCACGCCGACTGCGACAGCGATCTCTGCGTGCCCGCGCGCGCCGAAGGAGCCTGCGCCGGCGGCAGCGTCTGCTCCGTGCCGTGCGATCCAGACCCCGATCCCGACGGCGTGCCCGGCAGCGGCGACGAGCGCGATCGCTGCGCGCTCGTGGCCTCGACCGGCGACTATCACGCGGGCAGCCGCTGCGAGCCCCTCCTCTACGAGGCCGACGGCGTCTCGGTCTCTGTGCAGGTATGCCGATGAGCCGGAGGCTCCAGTCTGCGCTGCTCGTGGCGCTGCTCTGCGCCTCGTGCGCCGAGGCCGCCGCGCCGGCCGAGCCCGCCGGCTGCCGCACCGACGCGGACTGCGAGGACGGCACCTTCTGCGACGGCCGCCGGATCTGCGTCCGGCTCGGCGGCGACGGGGGCGCCTCGGGCGAGGGCGGCGGCGGCGGCGCGACCTCGTGCGCGACGTCCGAGGACTGCCGCTCCGGGCCGTTCGGCAGCGTACAGTTCTTCTGGTGGGACGGGACGCCCGGCGTCGACCCCGTCTGTACCGTGCCGGCCATCCGCTGTCCGACCGGCCCGCCCTGCGATGCCCCGCAATCCTGCGCAGAGATCTCCGCGGAGGCCGCACGGCCGGGCGGCATGTGGTGTGAGCGCGACACGGACTGCGGGTCGAGCCGGTGTTTGCCCTGGCAGGGCGGCGGCGTCTGCTTGCGCACCTGCACGGACGACAGCGACTGCCCCTCCCTCGTCGACGAGGGTCGGGCGATCGGACAGCACTGCGCGGAAGACGTGGTGGACAACGTCCGCTACCGGCGCTGCGTCCCTCTCGGCGACGATCCCGCCGCGACGATCTGTCGCACCGACGGCGACTGTGCGCCGGGCCGCGACTGCCGCTTCGACGGCGAGGTCTATTGGGGCCCCCGCGCGCTGCCGCTCTGCCTGCCCTCGGTCGAGGGCGGCCGGCTCGCCGGTCAGCTCTGCCGCGGCGCCGCCGAAGGCGCGGCCACGCCCGCGTTGTGCCACTCGGGCATCTGTATGGAGCCGTGCGTCACCGCGAGCGCCACCTTCGAGGCCGAGTCCTTCTGCGAGACCGACACCTACCGCTGCAGCGCGCCCTGCGTCGACGACGTCGACTGCCCGCACGGGCTCGTCTGCCAGACGGGCGAGTGGCAGAACCGCGTGGGCGGCTGGGACGATCTGCGCGCGGGCGGCGAGCGCATCGGCCGCGAGATCCGATACTGCATCCTCCCGGCCGGCGGCTGCCGCGACGAGGTGAACTGCTGCCCGGTGCCGCAGCCCGACGGGAGCTGCTTCGGCGGCTGGTCGGCCGAGCCGCAGCGCTGCTCGGTGCGGCTGCGTCCGCCCGTCGACGCGCCGCACCTGATCCAGCTGTGTGACTCGCCCGACGGCCGCCACACACCCGGCGCCTGCTGCGCGGTACACGCCGACTGCGACTCGAACCTCTGCGTCCCGGCCCGCGCGGGGAGCGCCTGCGACGGGGGCGGCGTCTGCTCGACCCCGTGCGACCCGGACGACGGTCCGGACGGCGTCCCTGGCACCGGGGACGAGCGCGACCGCTGCGTGGAGGGCGCGCGCGGCGAGCCGTACCACGCGACGAGCCGCTGCCTCCCGCTCCAGACCACGTTCACCAGCGCCGACGGGCTCACGCTCGCGGTGGAGCTCCACGCATGCCAGTGAGATCGACGCTGCTGCTGCTCGCGCTGCTCGCGGCCTGCGCCCCGGTCGAACCGGCGCCGACGGAGGGCGCCTGCAGCTCGGACGCGGACTGCGCCGACGGCTCCCGCTGTCGCAACGGCGCCTGCGTCGTCGCCGGCGGCGGCGAAGGCGGGGCCGGCGGCGGGGGCGGCTCGGGCAACGGCGTGACGCGTGAGTGCGAGCGGAGCGAGGACTGCCTGCCCGCCCCGTTCTCGAACATTCCCGCCGTCACGTGGGACGGCGAGGCGGGCGTCTCCCCCGTCTGCACCTCACCCCCCGTGCGCTGCGCCGACGGACAGGTGTGTGAGCCACCGACGGTCTGCCGCTCCTTCGAGGACGTCTCGTTGCGTCCCGGCGGAGCGAGCTGCTCGGCCGACGCGCAGTGCGCCTCGGACCGTTGTATCGACCACGAGGGGCGCGGCGTCTGCCTCAAGCTCTGCGTGAGCCGCGAGGACTGCGTGGAGCAGGAGCGCTGCCCGGAGCACCAGTGGCAGAGCTGCCTGCCGCCCGCCGGCGAGGGCCTCTTCGGCCTGACCTGCGAGGACCTCGTGCTGGAGAACGTACACCTGCGCCGGTGCGTGCCGAACGACACGCTCGGCCCGGAGGCCACGCTGTGCCGCCTCGACGCAGACTGCGAGCGCGGCGCGTGCCGGTTCACCACCGACAGCCTCTCGTTCGCCGACGGCCCGCCCCTCTGCACCGATCGCCCGGCGGACGCCCGGCCGACCGGCGCGCGCTGCGAAGGCTTCCGCCCGACCGAGTGCGCAGGCGGCGCCTGCAACCCGGCCTGCGAGTCCGAGGTCTCCGGCGAGCTCGGACACTTCTGCGACACAGGGCCTGTCCGCTGCACCGCGCCCTGCCTGCGCGACGCCGACTGCCCCTCGCGCTTCGTGTGTCTGACGGGCGAGCCCTACAGCCGCGTCGGCGACTGGATGCTCCCGTTCCAGGAGGGCACGCGGGCCGGCCGCGAGCAGCGCCTCTGCCAGATCGTGCGGCCGGGCTGCTTCGACGACGTCGACTGCTGTCCGATCCCCGCCGCGGACGGCACGTGCGGCGGCGGTTGGTCGGGTGAGCCGCAGCGCTGCTCGGTGCGGATCGTGCCGCCCTCGAGCGCGCCCCGCCTGCTGACGACCTGCGAGCCGATCGTGGGCCTCGCGCCCGGCGCCTGCTGCGACGGGCACGAGGCGTGCGACGGCAAGGTATGCGTCCCCGCGCGTCCCGGCACGCCGTGCGAGGGCGGCGGCGTCTGCTCCACGCCGTGTGACCCTGATCCCGATCCGAACGGGATCCCGGGAGACTTCGACGACCGCGACCGCTGCGCGCAGATCCGCAGCGACGACCCGTACCACCAGGGGAGCCGCTGCAGCCCGTTCCGGTACGAACACACGACCCTCGACGGGCTCGTCATCGACGCGACGCTGAACGTCTGTCAGTAGCCCGGCGGGAGGTGCCAGAGGAAGCCTCGGTCGGGCTCGTACCGGGCGACGATCCGATCGCCCGGCGCGAACGTGAGGCTGCGCGCCGCCTCAT
>CAYHCR010000293.1:0-5439 GCA_964354895.1 uncultured Myxococcales bacterium
TCGTCGACAAGTTCACGGCGCTCGTCACCGCCGGGCCGGCGAGCGGGCACTACGATCACGGATATCTGAATGGCCAGCTCGCGATCGCATCGATGCTCGTCGAGCACGACTTGTTGATGCAGGCGTTCACGGTCCTGCGCGAGCTGGTCGGGTCGATCGGGCTGGTCGGGCTCGCGATGGCGGGCGGGGCCTCCGGCGTGAAGATTGATTCCGGTCGAGGGCGAAAGCTTCGGCGCCAGGCGGGCCTCTTCGTCAACATGCTGCAATATGAGCGAGCCAAGTGGCGCGTCGAGCCGACCGAGCGATCGAGCCGGGACGAGCTATTGCCTTGGTTCGATTTGCTCGTGGCGTCTGGGCTTGAGCCGACGCTCCGGGGGATCACGAAGGACCTGGTCGAGATCCGGAACGGGTTTGACCATGCATGGACTGGCGTGGGCAAGGCGAAGGCCGATCGCCTCCGGATCGTCAGCGACGCGGCCCGCGCGGCGCGCGATGGGCTCGCGGCTGTCATAGAGGGGCTGCCGCGCACGCCGGGCTCGCCGCAGGCGATCCGCCCGCGTTCGCTCGCCAATTGCACGAACCACGCCCTCGCGAGCTGGCCTGCGCCGCAGCTCGAGGCCGCCACGGCCCTCGGTCACGGACCAGCGGCCGATCTCGCGGGCGGGCTTCCCCTCATCGATCCGAACGCTTCGATCGAGGACGTCGAGCAGCTCGCCGGCGCGTTTGGGGCGCGAATCGCTGCCGAATACACGGCCGCGGTCGTCGCAGGCGAGCCGACGTTCTCCCACGCGCTCGTGCGCGCCCTCCAATCGAGCGGGGTGGAGTGTTTTGCCACGACCACGTCACGGGAGGTCGAGGAGCGCCCGGGTGTGGACGGCGCGATCGCCCGCAAAAGTTGCTACCGATTCGTCGCGTTTCGGCGGTACTCCGTCGGGTGACGCGCGGAGCTGCGCAGCCCGCGGTCACGAGCACCTTGCACGGACCCGTAGCCCCGCCCCACGCCAAGTGCCATCCTCCCTCCCGCAACCGCGACCGGAGGGGCTTCCGTGGAGACCGAGTGCGACTGGGTGGCGGAGCTGTCCGAGGAGCTGCCCGTGGCGCGCCGGGTAGCTGCGCTCGGGCAGGCGTTGCCCACGCTCCATCGACAGGGGGAGTCGTGGGCGTCGCGGTATCGGAGGCGTGAGGAGCGAAAGGCCGCGGAGGTCACGCGGGAGGCGGAGGCCGATCCGAGCGATGCCGAGGCGCAGGTCACTTCCGGCGTTCCCGGGGGTTTCGCCGGCGAGCTCGTCTCCACCGTCCGCGCGACGCTGATCGAGCGGGGGCTCCCGGCCGACCTCGCCGCCTCACGGTCGTTCCCGCGGTTCGCCGCCTACACGTGGGAGATGGCGAAGAACGCTGCGAGCGCGCTCTGGCGGCGGGGGAACGCGGTCGCCGCGAGCCCCGGACCGGAGGGTGAACCCGATCCGGACGCAGACGGCGAGGAGACGGGCCTGGCGTCGATGGAGCAGCGCCGCCGGCTGACGTTCCTTCGCTGGTTGGATGCGACGGTCATTCCGATTGGGATGGAACGCCGCGGCCGAACGATGAACGCCGACCAGTTGGTGGCCTTCCGGGCTCACTTCGCGGAGGTCCTCGCCTGCTTCTTCGGGCAGACGACCAAGGCGAAGATCATGCAATCGCGGATGGTGAGCCGCGCCGCGCTGGATCAGCAGCACAAGCGCGCTCGCGAGGGCGTCGTCAGGGGACTTCGCGAGCTTCGGGATGAACTCCCGGCCCAGGCCAATCCGAAGGCCGCGCTGGAGGGCCTCGTCGCGGGGGCCCATCGGGAGGGCCTCGTCGCGGGCGCCGATCGGGTCGATCGCGCTGCAGTGGGCGCTGCCATCACGTTCGTCCACGGCCTGATCCTGGACGGTGACGCGTGATCCCCCGCCATGCACGTTGTCAGAGGCTTGAGCCGGCCCCCCTCTCCCTGCTTGAAGGGGAATCGCGATGATCGACTCGCTGCTTGACACTGAACTACGCGCCCTGGGGCTCCCGACCGGGGCCGCGCTCCTCGTCGAGGGCGCCGCGATCGACCTGCCGCCGCCCGTGCAGGGCCTCGGCGCGGGCGCGCTCGCAGCGCACGCTGCGGCAGAGCTTCCCTTGAGCGTCCTGCTCGGCCTCTCGAGCAGCTCTGCTGCAGCTTCCAGCGTGCAGCGGGCGCACGTGCTGGTGGGCGACGAGACCGACGCGCTCGCCGCGCGCGCGGGGCTCCGCCTCCTCCGGATCACGACCGACGACGCGCGACCGGGCGTCGTGCGGGTCGAGTCCTCCGGTGCGATCCGCGCCCGGAACGCCCAGCCGATGCCGACCGTCGACGGCGTCGCAGCGGTGGAGCTCCGGTTCGGCGAGGGCGCGTGGGCGCAGCTGCTCGTCGAAGGTCAGCTCGAACAGGATCGCCGGCTCTATCTGGCGCTGACGCTGACGGGCGGCCGGCTCGTGCCGCGCTTGCTCGGCGCGATCCAGACGCCGGGCCGGCTGCCGCTGCCGGACTGGGCGAGCCTGCGGGCAGGACTGCCGATCGCAGTCTGGCTGGACGCGCGCCTCGGCGTGCTGGCCGCCGATCAGACCGCTGGCGCGCGCCTCGTCAGCCTCGGCACCTTCCTGCGGCTGTTCCGGCCGGCGTTGCCCCCGCACGAGCGCCTCGCCCAGGCCGCGAAGACCGGAGACATGCTCGACCAGCTCAAGGGGCAGCTCCGCGCCCTGGACCCGGTCGCGCTTGAGGCCGCGGCAAACGAGGCAGAAGCAACCGCGCAGCTCCTGCTCGCGGAGGTCGCGTCGCTCTCTGCTCGCCTCGACTCCGAAGAGCTCCGCGACGACGAGCCGGCGGCGGCACAGGTGCACGACTGGCTCCTTCGCCGCGACGATCTCGAGTCTTCGTACCGGGTGCTCGCGGTGGCGCGGCGGATCCCCTCGTCGCTCGAATCGCTGCGCGCTGCGCTGGACGATGGCCTCACGGCGTTGCACACGAGGATCGGCGCGTACCGATTCCCCGACGACCCGCGCCTGCGCACGGTCGCGGAGCTCGAGCCGCTCGCCTGGTGGGGCGGCTACTCGCAGCCGGTGCGGTGAGGTCGCCGTCGTGACGGACCGCTGGCATCGGGCGCTTCAGGGCCGAGGGGTCGCGGGCGCGGGCGTGCTCGCGCCGTTCGTTCAGGGCGCTGTCGGCGGCGTGCTCGCGTTCGAGGTGTCGGATCGGTCGACGCCGCTGCGCTGGGGTCGCGAGGCCGCCGACGCCTGGACGGCCGCCGGGACGTCGGTGTTGCGCGCGTGTGTCGGTCGGCGGCCGTTGCGGCGTCTGCCGCGGCCTGCCCCGCCAGAGCCGTTTCTGGTGTGGGGGCCGAGGCCCGAACATTCGCTTGATGGTCCCTCCTTCGGGCTGCCGTTCCTCGTCGCACAACTTCTCCACGCGGACGCGATCAGTGTGGAAGCACCGCTGGCAGCGACGGGCGAGGTCGTCGGCGAAAGCATCCGAGCCGTCGCGGGGTTGGAGTCCAAGCTGCGTGCGCTCCTCGAGGCGGCCGATCAGTCGCTGACGGTGTTGCTCCCGACGGAGAACGAAATGGAGGCTCGCCGAGTCGTCGAGGCGCTGCTCCGGGAGCGAGCAGGGCTCCACGCACAGTTCGCGAAGCGAGGTCTCCTCGCGCGACTGCAGCCGTTCGAGCTGGCTCGAGTCCAGCGCTGGGCCGACGGCCGCTCGATCGGCTGCGAGCTGGTCTTCGTACGCAGGCCCGTCGAGGTCCGGGAGTGGCTCGCGCGCAACGGTGCTGGCTGGGTCGCTCCTTCCTCCGTCGTGGACCGGGAACGTGCGATCGAGCTGCTGCGGGCGGTCTCGGAGGCGACGCCCATCGTCGGAGGCGCGCCCCTGCTGCGTGACGTGACCGAGCCGCTCTGCGCCAACGCATCGTCTGACAGCCACTCGACGCTCTCGGTCGTGACGCAGATCCTGCGGCGAAATGAAGGGGGTAGATCCGAGACCATCGAGGCGCTCCCGCCAGACATCGAACGCAGGCTCTCCCGGCGCGCGCGCCGCGTCGCGCTCGCGCATCGCCTCCAGTCCTGCGTCGATGGGGACGATGACGCTGCGCTGGCTGCGGCCCTCGAGCAGGCCGAGCTCGTCCTCGCGTGGAGCGAGGACGCCGCCCCCGACTGGGACACTGGCGAGTTCCGACTGGCCGGCGCGGTGGGGCGGGCCTACGCCGCGCGGCTCGAGCTTGCCCAAGCGCAGAGCTGGCAGGCCCGCGCGCTCGATGGCTGGCGCGAGCTGGGGGAGGCGTCGGCGCGCAGCGGCGATCTTGCCTACCCGCTCTGCGAGCTGCTGCGGCTCTCGGGTGTGCTGGGGGACGAGCCGCTGTTTCAGGCCCTGCAGGATGATGTCGAGCAAGTCCGGATCGCGGCGAACCCGGCGGTCCGAGGTTTCGTCGAGGCGGCGCGGCTCGGGGCGCTGCGGTGGCTCCAGCCGGCGTGTCTCCCGACGGAACTATTGCAGGCTGAGCGCCTGGTCTCGCGCGCCGATTGGGCTCGACTGGGCGCGGTGGCCTTCCCGGAGCACGCCGCGCGGCTGCGTCAGGAAGCGATGGAGCACACCCACGCGAGTCACCGACAGGCGATGGCGCTCTACGTCCGCCTCGAGGCCGCCGCGGCCGATCCCTTGCTGACCCAGGAGGCGGCGGGCGCCCTCCTCGATATGGCGCAACGCCCGGACCACCAGCAACTCCCGCGCCTCTGCCGTCGGCTGCTCGAGCAGCGCGGCGCTATCGAGGCCGTGCGTGCGCTCGCACGCGTGATGCCGTACTGAACGTGTTGCGGCCGTTCACCGGAAGTTGAACGGCAACGCCCCCCGCAGCACCACCTCGAAGCCGGCCCGCCCGTCGCGGTGCGCCCGGATGAACTCGAGCCGCGCCCGCGCATGCGGCAGCTCCCGAGCGAGCTGAAGGAGCTGGGCGTCCGACGGGGCGAGCGCTCGGTCAAGCCGGCTCGCCGCCGCGCCGATCGCCGCGCCGATGAGCCGCACCGCCGGCCCCTCCTCGATCGCCAGCTCCACGGCGCTGGCGGCGGAGGCCTGCGCGAGCCCGGGGTCGCGCTCCTCCACCAGCGCTGCGCGCCAGGCCTCGATGAGCGGCCAGGGGTGGCCCTCGCCATAGGACCAGTCCGCGGCGGCCGCGCAGTAGGCGTCCCGCTCGTCGGGCCGACCGCGCGCCGCCAGATACCGCAGCAGCAGGTGGTGACCGTACTTGTTTGCGTCGTCGACGCTGCAGGCCGCCGAGCGGATCGCCGCGAGCTCGAGCGGGACGATCGCCGCGACCGAGGCCCGCGCCTCGTCGTCACCGCAGGCGGGATCATCGCAGGCCGCGATGGCCGCATACGTTCCTGTGTGGAGCGCCTCGCGCCGGGCCAGCG
>CAYHCR010000294.1:0-5414 GCA_964354895.1 uncultured Myxococcales bacterium
AGGAACCCGACGATCGGCCCCGGCCTCGTCCGCTCGATCGGGACGATGTGGGCCGGGATCAGGACCGCGACCACCATCGGCGCGATGAAGGCCCCGATGACCGGGAGCTTCTGCTTCCGGTCGAGCAGCAGGAACCCGAGCACGACGAAGAACGCGAGCAGCGAGAGCGCCTCGGCGAGCGAGAGCGTCGGCGCGTGGAGGATCTCGTCGCCGCGCACCGCGAGCGAGAGCATGTGCAGCAACGCGCCTGCACCCATGCACCAGTAGCCGCGCCGCGCGCCGCTGCCCTCGGGGCGGACGAGCCAGGCGACGTAGAGCGCGGCGGCGACGGCGTAGGCCGCGAGCGCCAGGTGAAACAGGACCGCAGCACTCAAGGGGACACGCTCCGAGGCGGCGACCGGGCCGGCGCGCTCACTTCTGGCCGAGCAGGAACTGCGAGAGGAGATCGACCTCCGGCGGCTTGTCTCCGGGCGGGAGCGTCTTGGGCGTGCTCGCGGCCGGCATGCCGGGGTTCGTCACGCGCTGCGCGACGGGGCCGGCGGCGGCGGACGCGCCGGCGATCGGCCCGGAGAGCACCATCGCGAAGCCCGGGACGACCTGGTAGCCGATCTCGCCAAAGAGCGCGGAGTCACCGAAGGCCTCGCCCCCGAGGGCCTTCACCGCGTCCTCCGTCTTCACCTGGCCGATCAGCGCCTGCGTGTCCTCCCCTTCGAGCATCGACGTGAAGTGGAAGGCCGGCTCGATGCCGACGGTGCGGTCCTCCGCCATCAAGTGGAGCCCGTCGGCCTTGATGTCGACCTGGCCGGCCTCGAGCCACTGGTCGAGGAGGGTCTGCGGCACGAAGAGGTAACCCGTCATATCTGCGCGTATCTACACCGCGATCCCCCGGTCCCGCAACGCGCACCTTGCCTCCGGCGCGCCTCTGCCTTACATCCGGCTCGATTCCTCCCTTCGTACTGCCCACAGGAGATCCGAACATGGCGAGCGCGGACGTCGTCACCCTCACCGACGCGAACTTCAAGGCCGAGGTCCTCGACAGCCAGACCCCGGTCCTCGTCGACTTCTGGGCCGTCTGGTGCGGCCCCTGCAAGGCGATCGCGCCGGCCGTCGAGGAGCTCGCCGCCGCGTACAAGGGCCGCGCGAAGGTCGGCAAGCTCGACGTCGACCACAACCAGGCCGTCGCGGCCCAGTTCGGCATCCGCTCGATCCCGACCCTGCTCGTCTTCAAGGGCGGCAAGGTCGTCGAGCAGGTCGTCGGCGCGGTCCCGAAGGCGAAGCTGCAGGCGGCGCTCGACAAGGCGCTGTAGCGCACCTGCCGCCCGCGCCGCACCGAACGTCAGAGCCGCACCGACGTCAGAGCCGCGCCTGCGCGCTCCGGTGCGCGCCGACGTTCATCAGGATCCCGATCGCGACGAGCACCGTGAGCATGGAGCTGCCGCCGTAGCTCATCAGCGGCAGCGTCACGCCCACGACCGGCAGCAGCCCCGTGACCATCCCGATGTTCACGAAGACGTGCCAGAAGAGCAGCGCCGTGCAGCCGATCGCCAGGAACGCGCCGTGGCGATCGCGGGCCTGCATCGCGATGCGCAGCCCGAGCCAGATCAGCGCCAGATAGAGCGAGAGCAGCACCAGGCCGCCGCGGAAGCCCCACTCCTCGGCGAACACGGAGAAGACGAAGTCGGTGTGCTGCTCCGGCAGGAACGAGAGCTGCGTCTGGCTGCCGAGGCCGAAGCCCTTGCCCGCCCAGCGCCCGGAGCCGACGGCGATCATCGACTGGTTCGCGTGATAGCCGGCGCCGAGCGCGTCGCCCGCGGGATCGAGGAACGTGAGCACGCGCTTCTTCTGGTAGTCGTGCAGCAGGAAGAAGAAGGCGCCGGTGGCGGAGAGCATGCCGCCCAGCGCGGTCGTCAGCAGCACGTACCAGCGCACCTTCGCGGCGAGCACGACGCTCCCGGCGACGGCGAGCAGCATCGTCGCGGTGCCCAGATCCGGCTGCAGCACGATCAGCACGTACGGCGCGCCGATGATCACCGCAGGCAGGATCAGGCCGAGGAACCCGTGGCCCTTCGGCAGCTCGCCCTCATCGTGAAAGTGGCGCGCCAGCACGAGCACGGTCGCAAGTTTTGCCAGCTCGCTCGGCTGCATGCGCAGCGGCCCGAGGACGAGCCAGCGCTGCGCGCCCATGACGACCTTGCCGGAGATCTCCACGGCGACGAGCAGCACGATGACCGCGGCCCACGCAGGCCACGCGATCGAGTGCAGCGCTCGGTAGTCGACGGCGAGCAGCGCGAACGCGATCCCGAGGCCGAGCGCGAGCCACGCGCCCTGCGCGATCCAGACCGGCGCGTGCGCGACGCGGCTCGCGGAGACGAGGTTCGTCACGCCGATCCCGGCGATGCCCAGCGCGCAGACCAGCAGCGGCCACGGCACGCGGGCCCAGAAGTCGCGCCGGCCACCGGCGCTGCCCGACAGCTCGATCATCCCTGCGCCCTCCCGCCCGCCTTCGGCGCGGCCTCCAGCGGAGACGGCGCCTTCGTGCCCGTGGGCGGCGGCGGCGGCACGGGCGACGGCGGATCCGTCGGCCCCGCGGCGCGCGCGTCTTCGGCCCGAAGCTTCCACCACGTCTCGAGGATCCGCATCGCGATCGGCGCGGCCATCGCGCCGCCGTGGCCCGCGTGCTCATTGAGCACCACGACCGCGATCTCCGGCGCCTCCGCCGGCGCATAGGCCGCGAACCACGCGTGGTCGCGCTCGAAGTAGTCCATCTCGCCGACCTTCAGCCGCTTCGTGCCGAGCCGGACGACCTGCGCCGTGCCCGTCTTGCCCGCGACCTTCACGTACGAGAGGCGCTTGCCGTAGGCGGTGCCGCCCGGCTCGTTGACGACCCGCTCGAGGCCACGCTGCACGGTCGCGAGGTGCTCCGGCGCGACGCCGAGCCGGCCGGCCTCCTCGGGCGGAAAGCTCTGCAACGGCTCGCCGGAGGGCCGCTCGACGCGCCGCACGACCTGTGGCCGCCAGACCGTGCCGCCGTTCGCGATCGCGGCGTACGCGACGACCATCTGCAGGGGCGTCGCGTTCACGTCGCCCTGGCCGATCGCCGTGTTGAGCGCGAGGCCCTTCATGTAGCCGCCGGGCGTGACCTTGTCGTGGTAGGCGACCGACGGGATGACGCCAGGCACCTCGAAGCCGAGCTCGAGGCCCGTGGGCCGCCCCAGCCCGAGCCGCCGCGCCATCAGGGCGATCGGGTCGATGCCGATGCGATCGGCCGCCGCGTAGAACCAGACGTCGCAGCTCTTCTGCATCGCGACCTCGGGATCGACGTAGCCGTGGCCGCCCTCGTTGTGGCAGCGCCAGCGCCGCTTGCCGAGCGAGTAGCCGCCGCCGCACGTCACGCCGCCCTTGAAGCCGGCCTCGAGCGCCGCGAGCTGCGTCACGATCTTGAAGGTCGAGCCGGGGTGCTGGTGATCCTGCGTGGCGCGAAAGAGCATCGGCTCGAGCGGATCGTCCGTGAACGCCTTGAGCTGCGCGCGGGAGATCCGGCCCGTCATCAGGTTCGGATCGAAGCCGGGCTTGCTGGTGACCGCGAGCAGGAAGCCCGTCTGCACGTCGATCACGACCGCCGAGCCCGCGACCCCGTCGAACGCGAGCTCCGCCGCCCGCTGGAGCCGGGCGTCGATCGAGAGCACCACGTTGAGCCCCGGCGTCGCCGGCTCGAGCCGCTCGGCCTCGGGGATCATGCGCTCGAGGTGGGGCAGCTTCCGACCGCGGCTGTCGGCGACGACGCGCTGCACGCCGTCGCGGCCGTGCAGCGCGCCCTCCATCTTCCGCTCGACGCCGCGCTTGCCGATGAACTCGCCCGAGCGGTAGACGCGCCCGTCGTCGCCGCCCTGCTCGATCTCCTCGGGCGACGCCTCTCCGAGGTAGCCGATCAGGTGGGCCGCGAGCGCGCCCTGCCGGTAGTTGCGATGCGGCACGGCGAGCACGTCGACGCCAGGCAGGTCGTCGCGCGTCGCCTCGAGCACGTCGAGCTCATCGCGGGTCAGATCGATCTTCGCGGGCACCGGCCGGAAGCGCTCGAGCCCACGCGCCTTGCCCAGCGCGGTCTCGAGGCGCGAGAGCTCCTCCGCGTCGAGCGACACCCGCGCGGAGAGCTTGGTCAGCACCTCCTCGCACGGAGCGCAGAACGCCGGCGTGACGAAGACGTCGTAGCTCGGCCGGTTGTCGACGAGGATCAGCCCCTTGCGATCGAGGATCATCCCGCGGTCCGCCGGGACGCGGACCTCCTTCACGAAGTTGCCCTCGCTCTTGGCGGCGTACGCCTCGCCGTTCTCGAGCTGCAGCCACCAGAGCCGGGCGCCGAGCGCGCCGAGCAGCAGCGTCGCCGCGAGCCCGAGCCAGACGATCCGGCCCTTGAGCTCGCGGCTCTCTCGATCGGCGCCCTGGAGCCGCACTTGTTCACTCGTCATGTGTCAACCGCACGGGCGCGTCACGCGCCAGCGGCCGACGCGCCCGACGTCTTCGCGTCGAGGCGGGCGAGCCAACCGTGCAGCCACGGCGCGAGCGCGGCCGTGAGGAGCGCCGAGGGCAGCGCGACGAAGACCGTCCGGCCGAGCGTCGCGACGTCGGTCGTGGAGAGCGCGCCGCCGAGCCAGACGCCCGCGTGCCAGCCGGTCACGCCGAGCGCGGTGAACAGCGCCGAGGCGAAGGCCGGCGGGAGGACCATCCGCGTCGCGGCGACCCGGACCGAGACGAAGAGCCCCACCGCGAGCGCGCGGCCCGTCCCGGCGGGTGTGTCGAGGAAGAGATCCGCGACGTAGCCGCAGAGGAACGCCGTGATCGCGCCCTCGATCGCGGTGAGCTCGAGCGCCGCGAAGACGATCAGCAGCGCCGGGATCTCGACGCGGAAAGCAGCGCCGGGCGCGAGCGCCGAGAGCAGCCCCGCCTCGGCCTGCGCGCCGACGAGCGCGAGCAGGCCCCAGAGCAGCGCGCGGACGGGACGCTCGGCCTCGCGGACGGTCGGGCCGGTCGAGAGCGTCGAGGCGGTGCGCCGGGCGTAGCGCGCCACGCGACGGTTCCCGCGAGGACGGCGGAAGGCGCGCGCGAGGCCGGCGAGCAGGCTCACGGGGCGCCTGGCGCGGCGGCCGGCGTCGCGGCGGCATCGCTCGCGACGGGCAGCGCCGCGCCCGGCGGCGTGACGAGGACGAGGACCTCTTCGAGCCGGGTGACGTCGACGGCAGGTCGGACCTCGGCGCTCAGATACATGCCGTGCGCGAGGCGGGTGACCGCCTGCGCGCGGCCGACGACGAGACCGCGCGGGAAGACGCCGTCGGTGCCGGCGGTGACGAGGAGATCGCCGTCCTCGACGTCGTCGGTGCGGACCGCGTGGTCGGGCCGGAGCCGACCGTCCTCCGAGG
>CAYHCR010000295.1:0-5411 GCA_964354895.1 uncultured Myxococcales bacterium
CTCGACGACGACGGCGATGGTCGGGAGGACTGCGCCGATCCGAAGTGCTTCACGGCCTGCTTCACCGAGCTCGACTGCGCGGACGGCCTGGACGACGACGGCGACGGCGCGATCGACTGCGCCGACGGCGACTGCAACTCGAACTGCAACTACGAGCAGCTCTGCCGGGACGGGATCGATCAGGACGGCGACGGTCGGGCCGACTGCGCGGACCCCGACTGCCAGTTCGACTGCGGGCTCTACGAGTTCGAGTGCAGCAACGGCCTCGACGACGATCGCGACGGCCGGCCCGACTGCGCCGATCCCGACTGCGAGTGGTCCGGCTCCTGCCAGGAGCTCAACTGCGAGGACGGCCTCGACGACGACGGCGACGGCTTCCTCGACTGCCAGGACACCGACTGCCGCTGGGGCGCGCCCTGCTCGGTGAACGGCTTCGAGGGCGACGGCGATCCGCGGGTCTGCGGCAACGGGACCGACGACGACCTCGACGGCCTGACCGACTGCGGCGATCCCGGCTGCGCGGAGCTCGGACCCTGCGCGGAGTTCGGCTGCACGGGCGCCGACTGCTGCGGCGACGGCGTCGATCAGGACGGCGACGGGCTGCTCGACTGCGGCGATCCGGACTGCCAGTCCGACGCGCGCTGCAACGAGCTCGGCGAGTGCACCGGCGGCGTCGATGACGACGGCGATCTCGCGATCGACTGCCATGATCCCGACTGCGCGAACGACCCGGCGTGCAACGAGGCGCAGTGCCCCGGCGGCGACTGCTGCGGCAACGGCCTCGACGACGACGGCGACGGCGCGATCGACTGCGCGGACTACGCGTGCGCCTACAGCGCGCCCTGCCAGGAGCAGTTCTGCGTCGGAGGGAACTGCTGCGCCGACGGCCTCGACAGCGACACGGACGGCTTCGCGGACTGCGACGACCCGGACTGCTTCTACGCGTCGAATTGCTACGAGTGGAGCTGCGACGACGGCGTCGACGACGACGGCGACGGCCTGACGGACTGCGCCGACAGCTCGTGCTTCGACAACGGCGTCTGCCGCCTGCAGCGCTTCTCCTGTTTCGAGGCCTGCGCCGCGGACGCCGACTGCGCGGCGGGGCTCGTCTGCCTGCCGGGCGCCGCCGGCTTCGCGACGCCGACGCCGGGCCGCTACGACTACGTCGGCACCTGCGTGCGGCCTGACTGCGCGGCCGGCAGCGATCGCTGCGGCGGCGCGAGCTGCCTCGACCTGCAGCTCGATCCCGCGAACTGCGGCGGCTGCGGCGTCGCCTGCGACGTGGTGACGCAGCAGTGCCTCGCGGGGAGCTGCCAGCCGCTCTAGATCGGGCGATCGAGCATCGCCTCGAGGATCGCGCGCAGCGCCCGGGCCGCGGGTCGCAGGGCGAGCGCGCGCGCGGAGACCGGCACGTGCACGAAGAGCACGGGCACTGCGGCCCGGCCCTGCGCGTGGAGGCGGTGCAGCGCCAGGTAGTAGGAAGCGTTGCAGGCGAAGGCCCCGGCATCGTCGCTGATCACGGCGCCGGGCGCGTGCCGCCGCGCCGCCGCGAGGGCCCCGGGCAGCTTCGCGGTCGTGCGAAGGGCGCGCGGCCCGGGCGCCGTGACCGCCTCGCCGAACGGCTGCAGCCCCGCGTTGTCGGGCAGGCGCGCGTCGATCCGGTTCACCGCGCGCCGCTCGAGGCGGAGCGACTCCGCCGCGCCCGACTCGCCGAGCAGGAGCAGCGCGTCGGGCCCGCCACGGAACGCCGCGAGCGCGCGGCCCACGGCGCCCGGCAGCCGCGCGAAGTCCACGGGGAGCACGCGCGTGGCGAGCCGGACTTCGTCTTCCTGCTCAAGCGCCCGGGTGAGGTGCGCGAGCAGCGTCTGCGAGCGGTTGGTGCGGCGACCCCCGAACGGCTCGAAGGCCGTCAGGAGCACCCGCGGGCGAGAGGGGGGCACGGCTCGACGTTGCCTTGCGCCTTGCGGTCGCGTCAACGCAGCGTCAAGGCACTTCGTCGAGCAGCGCGACGAGCACACGCTCGAGGCGCTCGAGCTCGCGGGGCCCCGCCCGCTGCTCCGCCACGAGCCGGGTCAGCGCCGCGAGCGCCTCGGCCCCGGCGTCGGGGGCGTCGGAGGAGGGCAGCAGCGCAGAGAGCGGCAGCGACAAGGCGCGCGCGAGCTCCGCGAGCACCTCGAGCGAGGGGAGTCGCTCGCCGCGCTCGACGTACGAGAGGTGCGTGGCCGTCACGCCCGCCTCGTCGGCGACGGAGCGCAACGTGCGGCCGGCCTGTCCCCGGAGCGCGCGCAGCCGCGCCCCGAGCGCGCGCTGGAGCGGCTCGTTCACGGCGCGGATGGTGGCCTGCGCGACCCCATCGCCGCAACGAGGAGGCTTGCGCCCGCGCCCCGCGTCGGGCGACAACCGTCGGCGAATGAGCCATCCGCCCGAGGCCCCTCCGCCCATCGATCGCGCCCGCCTGCCCGACAAGGACGGCGACGCGCCGCTGCATCGGATGGAGCGCGACACCCTCTCGGTCTTCCTCTACACGGCGTTCCCGGACGGCGAGCTCGTCGAGCTGGTGAAGAAGCTGGGGATCTCGGGCCGCGGCTTCCGCCCCGACGCGCTCTCCGATGTGGAGCTCGCGGACGTGGTCGCCGACGAGATCCTCGCCGTGAAGGCCCGCCGCAAGCCGGTGATCGCGCAGCTGAAGCGCTCGCTCGGCAGCATGGTGATGCCCGACGTGCCGCTCTCCGCGTCGGTGGCGCGGGAGCTCTGCGACGCGGTGATCGAGCGGGCCGCGATCGCGCGCTTCCTCTGGCGCGTGCTCGCCGATCCGCAGGACGACGTCCGCGCGGCGGCGACGCCGGCGCTGCAGCGGCTGCAGAAGGCCTGGTACCCGGCGGAGGGCGGCGACGCGAAGGATCGGCCCGAGGACGCGGGGCTCGCGCCCGACGGCGACGGACCGGCAGAGCTGCCAGCGAAGCCCAGCGCGGCGCTCGCGAAGGCGAGGCAGGCGCTCGCGGTCTCGAAGGCGGCGGCCGCGAAGGCGAAGAAGGAGGCCGCGCAGGCCGGCCGCGAGCGCGACAAGGCGACCTCGCAGCTGCAGAAGTGGCGGGACGAGCTCAAGCGCGCGCGGGCGGGGGAGGCGGCGGCCCGCAAGGACGAGGCGGAGGCGCGGCGCGCGACGCAGAAGGCGGTGGCGCGGGCGGCCGAGCTCGCGGAGCGGCTCGAGAAGGCGCGGGCGCGCGGCGGGACCTCCGAGGCGACGCGGCTGCGCAAGGAGCTCGAGCGCGCGGAGCATGAGCTCGAGGCGAAGGGCGCGCTGCTGCACGAGCTCGCCGCCAGGGAGCCGGTCGCGCCGGTGCCTGCGCCCGCGGTGGCGGCGCCGGCCGAAGCGCGGCCCGACGACGAGCTCGAGGAGGCGCCGGCGAGCTGGCTGTTCCCGATCTTCTCCCGCGAATTCTACGACTCGATCGGCGGCTGGGAGCGACGTATCCAGCGCGCGGCGTTCAAGCAGGCGTGGCTGCTCTCGCAGGATCACCGCCACCCGTCGCTGCGCGCGCTCCCGCTCGAGGGCGTCGAGAACCTCTATCGCGTGCGCGTCGCGACCGACGTGCGGTTGCTCTATCGCCGCCTCGACGGCAACCGCGTGGAGATCCTCCGGCTCATCGATCGCGAGGACCTCGATCGACACATCAAGCAGCAGAAGGAGCGGGGCTGAAGCGTTCGGTGGCGAAGGGGCCCGGCGGCCGCTAGATCCGCGCCATGACCTCTCCGGTGCTCGACGTTCGGCCGCTCGATTTCGTCTGGGACACGACCGACCCGTTCCTCTTCTGCGTCCACCACGCCGATCGCTACCCGCGCGGGAACGCGGTCCTCGGGCCCGATCCCGCGCTGCTGCGCGGTCGCGCGATCGGGCAGGACTTCGAGCTGCGGGACGGCTTTCGCATGTACCACGGGCAAGCAGTGCCGGGCTTTCCCCAGCACCCGCACCGCGGCTTCGAGACCGTCACGATCGTGCGGCGCGGGCTGATCGATCACTCCGACTCGCTCGGCGCCGCCGCGCGCTTCGGCGACGGCGACGTGCAGTGGCTCACCGCGGGCGCGGGGATCCTGCACTCCGAGATGTTCCCGCTCCTGAAGCCCGATGCCGAGAACCCGCTCGAGCTCTTCCAACTCTGGCTGAATCTTCCTTCGGCCGACAAGCACGCCCCGCCGCACTTCTCGATGCTCTGGAGCGAGCAGCTGCCGCGCGTCGAGCGCGAAGGCGCAGAGCTGACCGTGATCGCCGGGGCGTTCGGCGACCTCGCGCCGCTGCCTCTGCCGCCGCGCTCGTACGCGGCGCGGCCCGAGAGCGATCTGGCGATCTGGCTCGTGAAGCTCCAGCCCGGCGCCCGGCTCGTGCTGCCCCCCGCGCAGGCTGGGACGCGGCGGCGGCTCTATCTCTTTGATGGCGCAGCGCTGCACGTCGGCGCCCACCTCCAGTCGGAGCCCGCCGCGCTGCAGGTCGCGTGCGACGCGCCAGTCGAGCTTCGGGCGGGGGCGACGGCGTGCGAGTTGCTCGTGCTGCAGGGCCGCCCGATCGGCGAGAGCGTCGTCCAGTACGGCCCCTTCGTGATGAACACGCGCGAGGAGATCCAGCAGGCGTTCCAGGACTACCGGCGCACGCAGTTCGGCGGCTGGCCGTGGCCGAGCGACGAGCCGGTGCACGGGGCGACCGAAGGGCGCTTCGCGCGCAGGCCGGACGGCGAGGTGGAGCGCCCCCCGGCGTGAAGTTGCGCGGTTGGGTCCGCGCGCCGGGAGGGACTATCGTCCGACCATGAAGAGCCCCGATCCCGCCGTCGCCGTCCCCTGGCACGCCAGGAGCGCGGAGGCGGTGGTCTCGGAGCTGGCGAGCGACGCGGGGAGCGGGCTCGCGCAGGCCGAGGCGGAGCGACGCGCGGCGACGCACGGCCCCAACGCGCTGCCCTCCTCGCGCCGGCGCACCACCGCCGCGATCGTGCTCGGGCAGCTCCGCAGCCCGCTGATCTGGCTGCTGCTCGTCGCCGCAGCGATCGCCGCGCTCGTAGGAGAGGGCAAGGACGCGATCGTCATCGTCGTGGTCGTCGTCGTGAACGCGGTCATCGGCGCGCTGCAGGAGGGCCGGGCGGAGCGCTCGCTCGAGGCGCTCTCGAAGCTGCTGCCACGGACCGCGCGCGTCGTGCGGGGCGGCGTCGAGGCGTCGATCGACGCCGTCGGGCTCGTCCCCGGCGATCTCGTGCTGCTCGCGGCCGGCGACGCGGTGCCGGCGGACGCGCGCTTGCTCGAGGCGGTGACGCTGCAGCTCACCGAGTCGTCGCTGACGGGCGAGTCGATGCCGGTGCAGAAGGGCGTCGAAGCCGTCGACGAGGGCGCCTCGCTCGGCGATCGGACCTGCCTCCTCTACTCCGGCA
>CAYHCR010000296.1:0-5405 GCA_964354895.1 uncultured Myxococcales bacterium
TCACGAAGATCTCGGCCTGGAACGTGCCGAGGGTGGTCTCGAACGTCGCGATCGGGTTCGCCATGTTGCCTCCGGGAAACGTGCGGCGCGTCCTATCGAGGGCCCTGTGCTCCGTCAACCTCGGGGCGCGAGGCGGAGTCGGTGCACGACCTCGGCGGCGCGCTGCGGGCGATCGGCCGGCGCCTTCGCGAGCAGCGCGAGGACGAGCGCCGCGAGCGCAGGGGGCAGCTCCGGACGGAGCTCGGTCGGGGGACGGGGCGCGCGCGTGAGGTGCGCGAGCAGGACGCGCGTCGGGACCGTCTCCTCGAAGGGCACGTGGCCCGTGAGCAGCTCGTAGAGCAGCACGCCGAGCGAGTAGAGGTCGCTGCGGTGATCGACTTCGGTGCCGCCGGCCTGCTCCGGCGAGAGGTAGTTGGCGCTGCCCACGACGACACCGACCGCCGTCAGCGGGTGCGCGCCGCGGCGCGCCGCGGCGGCCCCGAAGAAGCGCACGAGCCCGAAATCGAGCAGCTTTGCGTGCTCTGGGCCGGGCGCGCCGACGAGCATGACGTTGCCCGGCTTCAGGTCGCGGTGGGCCATCCCGCTCGAGTGGAAGGAGCCGAGCGCGTCCGCGAGCTGCGCGCCGAGCTCGCACGCGACCGCGATCGGGAAGGGACCGTCCTCCGTGAGGGCCCGCGCGAGCGTGCGGCCCGAGAGCAGCTCCATCGCGACGTAGAGGCGTCCGCCGTCACCGGCGCCGGTGGCGAGGACGCGCACGACGTTCGGATGCTGCGCCAGCCAGCCAGCCTGGACCTCGCGGCGGAAGCGGCCGAGCGTCTCCGCGTCGGCGCCGTCCCCGGCCGTGAGCACTTTGAGCGCGATCTCGAGGCCGAGCTGCTCGTCGCGCGCGCGAAAGACGTCGCCCGAGCTCCCGCGGCCGATCCGCTCCAGGATGCGAAAGCGGTCGGCGAAGAGGTGCGCCATCGTCACGCTCCCGTCCGACACCGCCGGAATATAGCCTAGGCGTCTGCGTCGAACGCGTCACGGAGCCGCCGATGCGCTAGGGTCGCTCCGTTTTCCGTTCGCGGGAGGAGCGTTCCCATGGTGACGTTGAAGCGCGCGCTCGTCGCGACGCTGGTCGGAGTCGTGGCGGTCGGGCTGTCGGGCTGTTCGGCGATCAACAAGGCGAAGAAGGCCGCCGCGAAGGAGATGGGCGTCAAGGTGACGACCCGCTCCGTCAAGATCGGCGACCTCGATCCCGCCTACAGCAAGCTCGAGAACACCGAGAGCGACGTCCTCTCGGCGAAGTCGGCGGCGCCGACCAAGAAGGAGGTCAAGTACAAGCGCTTCGGGATGAAGAGCCTGGACGACTACCTCAAGGAGTCGAACGAGATGTACGCCTCGTACATCGTGGCAGACATGCTCGTCGACAAGTCGATCACCGATCTCAACGCCTTCGTCGGCGCCGACGTCTACACGCTCAGCGACGAGAAGGAGATCATCAAGGCGCTCCGCACCCGGAGCCCGGATCAGCTCACGGCGGTGCAGAAGCTCGAGGAGAACAAGGGCAACGTCGAGCTGCTCGTCACGAGCGTCACCGGGATCGCCGGCAAGGCGATGGGCGTGAAGGACAAGGGCGTCTCGATGAGCTCGTCGATCGTCGGCGAGTTTCAGAAGGATCCGGCCAAGGCGCTCGTCGCGGACGACGCGGCGAAGGAGATCAAGACCTCGATCGACCGGATGACCGCCGTCGTCACCGGCGCGCCTGACCTCGTCAAGAAGATGGGCAAGCTGACCACGACCGCCGGGATCGTCACCTCGGCCGCGTCGAAGCTCGCCTCGGGCCAGATCCCGGAGGCGAGCGGCGGCGGCAAGGCGGGCGCCCCGGCCAAGGCTGGTGCGCCGGCGAAGGCTGGCTCGGGCGGCAAGAACACGAACACGCCCGGCAAGGCCGCGGGCGGCAAGCGGCCTCCGCCGCGGCCGCCCACGCCCAAGAAGTAGGCGCCCAGGCAGCAGGCGCCGCGAGCGCGACCCTCTGACGGGCCCCTGGGACTCTCCAGCGGGCCCGTCGGCGCGTCTCAGAGCCGGCGGTGCCGCAGGGACGGGAGCTCGGCCCGCACGCGGGTCAGGGTCGACTCGTGCAGCTCTGCGAGCGCGAGCCCGGGCCCGTCGCCGCAGCGCGCGAGCACGGTGCCCCACGGGTCGATGATCATCGCGTTGCCGTACGTGACCCGCTTTTCGGAGTGTCGACCGACCTGCGCCGGCGCGAGCACGAAGGCGGTCGACTCGATCGCGCGGGCGCGCAGCAGCACCTCCCAGTGGTCCTTGCCGGTGTGCAGCGTGAACGCGGCGGGCACGGTGAGCAGCTCTGCGCCCTGATCGACGAGGCGGCGGTAGAGCTCGGGGAAGCGCACGTCGTAGCAGACGGAGAGGCCGATCTTCGCGAGCGCGGTGGTGGCGACGATCGGCTCGGTGCCCGGCTCCACGAGCTCGCTCTCGCGGTAGCGCGCGCCGTCCGGCAGATCGACGTCGAAGAGGTGGATCTTCCGGTAGGCGGCGATCAGCGCGCCGTCGGGGCCGAAGAGCGCCGAGGTGTTGCGGGCGCGGCCGGGCGTCGAGGCCCGCTCGGCGATCGTGCCGGCGAGGAGAAAGATGCCGCGCTCCTTCGCCTTCGCCGCGTAGGCGCCGAACGTCGGTCCGTCGAGCGCTTCGGCGCCCGCCAGCTTCTCGGCCTCCGGCCCCATGAAGTCGACGTTCTCGGGGAGCGCGACGAGCTGCGCGCCGTGCGCAGCGGCCCGATCCACGAGCCCGAGCGCCTGGGCGAGGTTGTGCGCGCGATCGGCGCCGCTGGTCAGCTGGACGACCGCGGCGAGCAGGCTCTGCATGGGGGACCTCGCGGGGATGGTTTGACCGTCCCGATGGGGCCGTGCTACCAGCCCCGCGACGTTTTACGAAGGGGTCCACCCTGGGCGCCGGCTGCTGCCGACGCCTGTCGACGTGGGCGACGGCTGCTGCCTTCGCCTTGGAAGAGCGGGCTTTTCGCCCGCTCTTTTCGTTCGAGGGGAGGCCAGAGGAGGCGGACGTGACGACGGCGACAGCGAGCATCCCAGACCGCATCCGCGCGCTCGCCACCCCCGCGCTGGCCGCCGCCGGCGTCGAGCTCGTCGACGTCGAGTGGATCCGCGAAGGTGGCCGCTGGATCGTGCGCGTCTTCATCGACAAGCTCGGCGGCGTCCAGCTCGAGGACTGCAGCTCGGTCTCCCGGCAGATCGAGGTCCTGCTCGATCTCGAAGATCCGATCGAGCACGAGTACGCGCTCGAGGTCTCGAGCCCCGGCATCGAGCGGCCGCTCCGGCTGCCCGCCCACTTCGAGCGCTTCACCGGCCGACAGGCGGTGCTCAAGACGTACGGCCCGCTCTTCGAGCCGCCGCGGAAGAACTTCACGGGCAAGCTGCTCGGGATCTCGACCGACGGGGTCGTCGCGATCGAGTGCGACGGCGTCCGGTTCGACATCCCGCTCGATCGCATCGGGAAGGCGCACCTGGCCTTCGACTTCGAGGCCTACGAGCGGGACCAGGGCCCCGGGCTGCCGGGCCGCGGTGGGAAGAAGAAGAAGGCGAAGAAGGACAACAAGTAGTGCAGCACGGCCCACCGCTGGGCCGACATAGCGCGGGTGGCGGACGAATCGACCGCGCGAACCAGGGAGAGAGCAAGTCATGCAGACCAACACGCCGCAGGCCGTCAACCTGAACCTCATCCTCGACCAGGTCGCCAAGGAGAAGAACGTCGAGCGATCGGTCCTCGTAGACACGCTCGAGCAGGCGATCCTGATGGCCGCGAAGAAGACCTTCGGCCAGGAGCGCAACCTCGAGGCGCACTACACCGAGGAGAAGGGCGTCGTGGAGGTCTTCCAGGCCCTGACCGTCGTCGACCAGGTCACCGACCCGATCCAGGCGGTGAACCAGCTCACGACCGAGGACGGCCGCGCCAAGGGCATCGAGGCGGAGCTCGGCGACGAGCTCGTCTTCCAGATCTTCTACCGCGAGCAGGACGACGCGGAGGCCAAGGCGCAGGACGAGCGCTACGGCGACATCCTCAAGCTCAAGACGCACCGGCGCGGCTTCGGCCGCATCGCCGCGCAGACCGCCAAGCAGGTGATCGTGCAGCGGGTGCGGGACGCCGAGCGCGAGATCATCTTCAACGAGTTCAAGGACCGGAAGGGCGAGATCGTCACCGGCACGGCGCGGCGCTTCGAGCGCGGCAACATCATCGTGGATCTCGTGCGCGCAGAGGCCGTGCTGCCGATCCGCGAGCAGGTCCCGCGGGAGGTCTACCGGCCCGGCGATCGCGTGCAGGCGTTCGTGGTCGACGTGCTCCGCGAGAGCAAAGGTCCGCAGATCATCCTGTCTCGCGCCTCGCCGATCTTCCTCGTGAAGCTCTTCGAGATGGAGGTCCCCGAGATCGCCGAGGGCGTCGTCGTCATCGAGGCGTGCGCCCGCGAGGCGGGCGGTCGCGCGAAGATCGCGGTCAGCTCCCGGGACGGCGACGTCGATCCGGTGGGCGCCTGCGTCGGCATGAAGGGCAGCCGCGTGCAGGCGGTGGTGCAGGAGCTCCGCGGCGAGAAGATCGACATCGTGCCGTGGGACGACCAGCCCGCGAACTTCGTCTGCAACGCGCTCGCGCCGGCGGAGGTCAGCCGCGTCCTCATCGACGAGGCGAACCGCGCGATGGAGATCATCGTCGCCGACGACCAGCTCTCGCTCGCGATCGGCCGCCGCGGCCAGAACGTGCGGCTGGCCGCACAGCTGACCGGCTGGAAGCTCGACATCAACTCCGAGACCCGCGTGAAGCAGATGCGCGAGTTCGCCTTCCGCTCGCTCTCGCAGCTGCCGGGCGTCAGCGAGACGCTCGTCGAGGTCCTCTACGCCTACGGCTTCCGCCAGGCGAAGGACGTCGCCGAGGCCTCGGCAGACGTGCTCGTCCAGATCCCGGGCCTCGACCACGCGATGATCCCGGAGATGCAGAAGAAGGCGAAGTCGCAGATGTACGACGACGCCGCCGAGCTCGAGCGCCTCGACGCCGAGCGTGAAGCCGCGCGGATCGCCGAGATGCGCCGCCACCCGGACGACCTGACCCCGCGCGAGCGCCTGCTGCGCGTGCGCGGCGTCGGCGAGAAGACGATCGAGCAGCTCGAGCGCGGCGGCTACCGCACCGTCGAGGAGATCGCCGCCGAAGCGGACGCGATGAAGCTCGGGGAGACGACCGAGATCGGCGTCAAGAAGGCCAAGCAGATCAAGCACGCCGCCGAGCAGTACCTGCAGGAGGAGACGCGCCTGCGCACCGAGCTCGACGCGGATCGGGCCAAGAAGGCGGCGGCGGCGGCGATGGAGAACGCCCGGCCGACGACGCCGGTCGAGGGCAGCGCG
>CAYHCR010000297.1:0-5401 GCA_964354895.1 uncultured Myxococcales bacterium
TGATCGGGCTCGGCGAGTCGTTCGGCGACAACCCGCTCGCCATCACGACGCTCAACACGCTCTCGAACGCCGGCGACGAGGCGCGCGTACCGCCGGCCGACGAAGATCCGCCGCGGACGTTCTATCCGGCCGATGATCGCGACGCGCTGCAGGAGTCGCTCACGCAGATCATCGACTCGATCACGGCGCCCTGCGCGTACGACCTCGATGGCCCGGTCTGCGAGGGGCGGCTCGTCGCGATCAACCTCTCGATCGACGGCACCCCGGTCGCGACCAACTGCGACGCCGACTTCGCGAACCCCGCCGTCACGAACGCCTGGTTCTTCGTCGACGGGGACCCGCAGAAGATCACCTTCTCCGAGAACATCTGCAGCTCGCTCCGGGAAGCCACGCAGGTCGACGTCTCCATCCGCGGCGTCGAGACCGCCTGCCAGACGCCGGACGGCCTGCCGATCCAGCCCGCCTGCAGCCTCGCGGCGCCGTAGCGCGGCGACACGCTCGGCCGCCGCCCGCGCGCGCCGGCCGCTACACGATCAGCGCCCGCGCCAGCAGCGCGCGGGTGAACGTCGGCCGCAGGTAGAGCCCCCGCCGCTTCGCGCGGATCGGCTCCCCCTCGGCGTCCTCGTCCCACGAGAGCTCGTCCGCGTCCGCGCCCTTCGGCCTAAGCTGCAGCGCTTCACCATGGCGCGCGTCGATCCCGTCGCCATCGCCGCGCCGCACGAGCGCGCCGAAGAGCTCCCAGTCCGCCTGCAGGAGCGCCTCCTGCGCGGGCGACGGTCGCCAGAGCAGCGCAGCCCCGATCCTCCGTGGCCCGAGCGGCCCGTCCGCCGCCTCGACCGGCACCCAGAGCACGTGCGTCAGCTTGTGGTGCGCGGGGCTCTCCTCCCACGGCGTGCGCGCCAGCACGGCCATCGGCAGCGTGCAGACGAAGGTCGACTCGCGCGGCGTGCCGTCGGCGGCGACCGGGATGCTCTTGAGCTCGATCCCCAGATGCGGAAAGTCCGGCAGGCTGCGCGACGAGGCCGAGGCGCCGAGCGCCTCCTCGAGCAGCTCGCCGATGAAGCCCTTCGCGCGCTTGGGCTCGTCGGGCAGCGCCCGGCCGACCTCCGCCGCGACCTGCGCGAGCGTCCGCCCTGCGAGCGCGCGCGCGCGGGCGAGCAGCGCTGCGGGATCCGCAGGTTCGGTCCGGAGAAAGCTCTGCTGGCCGATCGCCCGCTTCACGCCGGCCGTTCTAGAGCAAAGGGGCGGGCAGCGCGCGGGCGCCGTCTAGCGTCGGGATCGCCGCGCCACGAGGCCGAGCGCCACCGCGAGCAGGCCGAGCAGGGAAGCGCTACCGCGCGCGCTGCTCGCGCCGCCGCAGCCGGCCGACGCCTCTTCGTAGGTGAGCAGGCCCGCGTGGATCTGCTCGAGCTCGACGTCGCCGACGGGCGCCGGCGCGGGCGGCGGCGGCGGTTTGCCCGTGCTCGCGAGGTCGCGCGGATCCTGGGGGAAGACGCGCGAGAGGTCCGCGACGCCGGGGTCGAAGTCGGCGACGGCCACGAACGAGCCGCCGCGGCCGTCGGTGACGATGCCGCCGGCAGCGGCGTCGAGCGGGAGCGCCAGCAGGAGCGCGGCGCAGGAGGCGAGGAGGAGGCGGTTCATGGAGAACCCCGCAGGCCGTCACGGAAGGTGAGGCCGAGCACGAGTACGTAGTTGGAGGAGCCGCTCGCGGGCGGCGCGAGGCGTGCGGCGGCCGCAGAGACGGCAGCGCGCACGCGCCCGAGGGCCGCGACGGGGAAGAGGGCGTCGAACTGGGTCAGGACCGCGCGATCGCGATCCGAGGGGCTGGAGCGCTGGCGCGCGGTGCGGCGCGCGGTCTCCAGCAGCCGCTCCGCGGGGTCGTCGATGCGCGGGACGTCGGAGGTGCCGAGCGCCACGAGCGTGCCGAGGACGCGCTCGGCGCCCGGCTCGTCGGAGAGATCGTTGAGGACGTCGAGCAGCGCCTGCACCGGGCCGCCGCGCAGCGCGCGCTGCGCCGGCACCGGCAGACCGAGCTCGAGCTGCGCCACGAACCCATCGGCGGGCGCGCCGGCGAGCTGGACGAGCTGCGGGACGACGTAGCGGGAGAGGAAGGTGACCATCCCCTCCTGGCGCGTCTGCTGGACCATCGAGGCGGCCGCGATCCAGCGGCCGCTCTCCTTCTTGACGATGCCCGCGCGCTGCAGGCGGCCGAGCGTCGCTTCGACCGTGGCGCGATCGGCGCCGGCGGCGAGCGCGTCGAGCGTCTCGGGGCCGGCGAGCAGCCGCAGCACCAGAGGCAGGCCGTCCTGGAGCGCGTCGTACGCCGTCTCGCTCTTCACGACGAGGGCGTTCATGCGTCCTCCGTCGGCTTCGCGCCGTCGCTGCCGCCATACAGGTCGTGGAAGATCTGCCACGCGACCGACTTCGGCGGCATCTCGTGCGGGCGCGCGCCGAACCATCGGCGGAATTCCGCCTGGTTCTTCGCCCCCGAGAGCGCCCAGAGCGCGGCCTTCGTCGCGAGCTGCGTCCGTGACATCAGGTTGCGGTAGCTCGCCGGCAGCCCGCGGCCATCGTCCCCGAAGCTCTCCTTGATCTCCCGCAGCGCGCGCGCGAGCCGCAGCAGCGCCGCCTCGGGCAGGCCGTGCAGCTCTGCGAGCTGGCGCAGCGCGGTCGCCTCGACGACCAGCTCGAAGCGCTCCTGCAGGTCGTCGCGATCGGCCTCGGCGCGCACGGCCTCGGTCGGCGCCTGACCGAACGCCTGCTGCAGCCAGCCCGCGACCGCGTCGCTCTCGATCGCCTCGGGCGCCTCCCCGGGCAGCGCGAAGACGACGTCCCGCGCGAGCTCTCGCAGCCGCCGGACCGATCCCTCCCTGGCCTCCACGAACGCGCCCTCGACGTCCGCGAGCGCGCGCCGCGTGAGCCCCAGACAACCGGTCAGTTCGCGCTCCCGCAGGGCCTCGTGCGTGAAGTGTTGCGCCAGCTCGCCGATGTCTTCGCGCCGCTGCCAGAGCGGGGAGAGCGACAGCTTTGCGGGCGCGCGGTCGAGCAGCTCGCGGCGGAAGCGGCCCTCCTTCGCCAGCTCGAGGAGATCGCGGTCGCTGGCGAGCACGAGCAGCGCGTCGGAGCGGCGAAGTTCGGCGGCGCCCGCCGGCCGGTACTCGCGCGCGCCGAGCAGGCGGAGCAGGCGCCCCTGGGCACCGAGCGAGAGCTGCTGCGCGTCGCTGAGCACCAGCGTGCCGCCGCGGGCGCGCTCGAGGCCGCCGTCCTGGCCGAAGAGCAGCGCGTCGAAGCGGTCGTCCGTCAGCTCGCCGCAGTCGATCTCGACGAGCGCGCCGGGGCGGCCGAGCGAGCTCGCCCCGACCTGATGCACGACCGCGACGGCGAGCGCCTTGCCGGTCCCGGTCGCGCCGGTGAGGCGGAGCGGCTCCTTGCCCCCGCGCGCGAGCACGGCGGCGCGGACCTGGACGGAGAGCTCCTCGCGGAACCTCCCGCCGACGACGCCGAGGGCCTCACATGCGTGTTCGATCGGATCCATCCACCACTCCTCCACCGACGCACTCGCGCCGGTGGGCCGATCCGCGAAAATACGGAGAGAGCGTACAGTGCACGGTTCGCGCCACCGGTTCGTTCCCCCGAACTTCAGGCGCGTCGGGCGGGAGGTTCGCAACTCCGAGGGGTTGCACCCCATGTGGGTGAAGGTAGGCCCGTACAGGCGGCAGGAAACTGAGACATCGACGCTCCACTCTCCGCGACGAATGCCCGGTTTTCCATCGAGGATCGCCCCCCGACCGCGCCGACGCCTCCGCTCCCGAAGCCCGCGTTCCTGCCGCCGGGGCCCCTCGCGCGCCGGGCCCTGACCGGTGCACGATCCGGCGGTGCCCGCCCCCGCCGACGAAGACGACGACGCTCCGTGGACGCCGCCGGAGAGCGTCCCGATCCCGCTCGACGGGACGCTCGACCTGCACACCTTCCTGCCGCGCGACATCGCCGAGGTCGTCACCGAGTACGCCACCGCGTGCCGCGCGGCCGGCGTGACCCAGCTGCGGCTCATCCACGGCAAGGGCAAGGGCGTGCAGCGCGAGACCGTCCGTCGCGCGCTCGCGACGCTCCCGTTCGTGCGCGACCTCCGGGACGGCGGCGTGGGCGCCGGCGGCTGGGGCGCCACGCTCGCGACGCTCGATCCACCCGAGGCGAAGTAGAGTCCGCGGCCGATGCCGTCCCGGCTCCGCCGCCTGCTCGTCCCGCTCCGCGCCTCTGCCTTCGCAGGCGGGACCGCCGCGCTCTACGTCGCGTGGGAGGCGCGCCTCGCGCTGGCCCGCCCCGCGCAGCACGAGGCCGTACGCCGCCGCTGGATCGCCCGCTATGGCCGCGGGATGCTCAAGCTCTACGGCGTCACCGTGCACGCGGAAGGTCTGCCGGTCGGACCCGGCGTCGTCCCGGGCGCCGGCCCCGACGGCCGCGGCCGGCTCTTCGTGCTCGACCATCGCTCCGGGTTCGACATCGGCCTCGTGCTCGCGCACCTCGACGCGCGGCTGCTCTCCCGCGGCGACGTCGCCGACTGGCCGATCTTCGGCCGAGCGGCCCGCCGCGCCGGCACGCTCTTCGTCGATCGGACGAGCGCGCGCTCGGGGGCCTCGGTGCTGCGCGCCATGACCAAGGCGCTCGAGGGCGGGCACGGTGTCGCGGTCTTCCCCGAGGGCACGACGTTCGCCGGCGACGAGGTCCGCCCGTTCAAGCCCGGCGCCTTCCTCGCCGCCGCGCGCGCGCAGGCCGAGATCGTGCCGATCGGCCTCGCCTACGGCGGGGAGGGCGCGGCGTTCGGTGAGGAGAGCTTCCTCTCGCACCTCGCGCGGGTCTCGGCGATCCCGCGGACGCACGTGGCGATCGTCATGGGCGCACCGCTTCCTCCTCCGCACGGCGATCCGGCCGCGCGGGCGAAGGAGGCGCGGGACGTCGTGCAGCAGCTCGTGCGGCGCGCGCGGGTCATCGTGCGAGCACACGAAGGGAGCGGGACGTGACAGAGAGCGTGCAGGAGCGCTACGCGGCGAGCTCGATCTGCTTCGGCTGTGGTCCCGCCAACGCGCAGGGCCTCCGGATCCGGAGCGTGCAGGAGGGCGACGCGCTCGTCGCGACCTTCACGCCGTCGCCGCACCACGAGGCCTTCCCCGGGATGCTCAACGGCGGGATCCTCGGTGCGCTGCTCGACTGCCACGGAAACTGGGCGGCGGCGATGCACTTCATGGCCGTGCGTGGGCTCGACGCGCCCCCGTGCTGTGTGACGGCTCAGTTCGCGATCGCGCTCAAGCGCCCGACGCCCTCCGGCGCGGCGGTGCAGCTGCTCGCGCGCGTCGTCGCGACCGAAGGCGACAAGGCGACGGTCGAAGGCACGCTGACGAGCGTG
>CAYHCR010000298.1:0-5394 GCA_964354895.1 uncultured Myxococcales bacterium
AGCTTGGGGTTGCGCTCGAAGAGGTCGAAGGTGTCGTCGGCGATCTCGGGGATGCGGCGTGAGGCGTAGGCGATGACGTCGAGCGAGACCTTCTCTGCGAACCTGCCGGCCTTGTCGTCCGCCTTCATCACGGCCGCGACGCGTTCGCCGACGTCTTCGATGCCCTTCGCGAGGCCCAGCGAGTCGAAGCGGACCTTGCCCTGGGCCTTGTATTCGAGCGTCTTGAGATCGAGCGAGAGGATGTTCTTCTCGCCGCCCGCGCCCTTCTCCTTCTTGTAGAAACCCTGCCCCGACTTGTCACCGAGCCAGCCCTTGCCGACCATGTCGAGCAGGAACTGCGGCGCCTCGAAGATCGGGCGCGCCTCGTCCCTGGGCAGCGTGTCGAAGCAGTTCTTCGCGACGTGCAGGAAGGTGTCGAGGCCGACGATGTCTGCGGTCCGGAAGATCGCCGACTTCGGCCGACCCATCGCCGGGCCGAAGATCTTGTCGACCTCTTCGACCGTGAGCTCCGCCTTCTGCATCTCGGCGATCGTCTTCATGATCCCGTAGATGCCGATGCGGTTCGCGATGAAGTTCGTCGTGTCCTTGCCGTAGACGATGCCCTTGCCGAGCGTCTCCTCGCCGAACTTGTGGAACGCGGCGACGACCTTCGGATCCGTCTCGGGGCCCGCGACGAGCTCGAGCAGCTTCATGTAGCGCACGGGGTTGAAGAAGTGCGTCACCAGGAAGTTCTGCCGGAAGGTCTTTCCGCGGCCGTCCGTCATGCCGACGATCGACAGCCCGGAGGTGTTGCTGGAGACGATCGCGTGGGGGGCGAGGAATTTCTCGACCTTCGCGAAGAGCGCCTGCTTGAGCCCGAGGTCTTCCTTGACGACCTCGACGACCCAGTCGCAGTCCGCGATCTTCGAGAGGTCGTCGTCGAAGTTGCCGACCTCGATCGCGTCGAGCACGCCCGGGTGGAAGATCGGCGAGGGGCGCTGCTTCTTGAGGTTTTCTTTCGCGCCCGCCGCGAAGCGGTTGCGGAAGGCGCGGGAGGCGACGTCGTCCCCCGGGTTCGGCTTGGGCGGGACGATGTCGAGCAGCAGGACCTGCAGACCAGCCCCTGCGCAGTGGGCGGCGATGCCGCTGCCCATGACGCCTGCACCGAGGACGGCGACCTTGCGAATCGTGGATCCCATGCGACCTCCGTCGGAAGGGGCGGGAGCCAACACCGGGCCGATTGGAGAGTCAACGGACCGCCCGTGTGCGCCCCGCAGGCGCTGCCCGTCGGCCGTCCCGAGGGCGCGCTGGGGCTGCGCGTATTCGCCCGGTCTTCAGCTTCTCGAGGCGGGACTCGCCTGGACGGACCGGAGGAGCCACGCTGAAGACCGACCCGGGAGGTCCTGCATGCGTCGTCTCGTCCTCGTCGCCGCTCTCGCCGCCGCCACCGCCTGCTCGGACGATCCCCCCTCGGAGGCCGGCCCGCAGGCCGACGTCACCGACTGTCCCGAAGGCGGCTGCATCGCGACCTGCACCGCAGAGAACTGCCAGCTCGCCTGCGAAGGCGGCGGCTGCGACTACACCTGCGCGGACACCGGCACCTGCGACTCGGTCTGCGAGGGCGACGGCTGTAAGATCGACTGCCACGACGCCGGCACGTGCACGTTCGACTGCGGCACGAACTGCCAGCCCGACTGCCACGGCGCCGGCACCTGCGAGGTCGCCTGCACCGACGGCTGCCAGGTCGACTGCCACGGCGCGGACAGCTGTGCGGTCGACTGCCAGGGCGCGGACTGCCAGTTCGACTGCCACACGGCGGGCGGCTGCGACCTGACCTGCACGGGCCCCGGCTGCCAGATCGACTGCCACGTCGGCGACCACTGCGTCGCGGACGTCGGCCCCGACGGCCAGGTCGACTGCCACAACGGCGGCTGCGATCTGACCTGCCGGCAGGGCTGCACGGTCGACTGCCAGAGCGGCTCGTGCGTCGTGCGCGAGTGCCCGGCGGAGGGCTGCGAGATCCAGTGCCAGCCGGGCGTCGTCGACTGCGGCGGCGGCACCTTCGCGTGCAACGCCGAGTGCCCGGCCGAGGGCGCGGGCGGCGCGGGCGGTCAGCCCGGGTGACGGCGCTCGACGGCGGCCTCGACGAACTGCCGCAATCGATCGAGGTCGAACGGCTTCTCGAGGCGGTCGTTGGGGACGTTGGCGAGGAAGCGTTGCGCCTCTTCCGTGAACGCGCCTCCGGTCATGAACACGAGCCGGCGCGCCAGCTCGGGCGCCGAGAGATCCAGCCGGGCGTGCAGCTCCGCGCCGCTGATCCCCGGCATCATCAGGTCGCAGAAGACGACGTCCCACGCCTCGCCGCCGAGCAGCCGCGCGAGCCCCTCTTCGCCGTTGCCGACCCACGTGACGTCGTGCGCCTCGCGCAGCAGCCGGCGGAGCACCCGGCCGACGTTCTCCTCGTCGTCGATCACCAGCACGCGACCCCGTGGCGCAGCTGGATCGAGCGACGGCGAGGCAGCCCGCGGCGCCGGCGCGACCACCACGGTCGCTGTCGACGCAGGCAGGCGGACACGGAAGGTCGCGCCGTGCCCCGGTTCGCTCTCCACTTCGATCCGGCCGCCGAGCGCGCTGACGATCGCGTCGCAGATCGACAGCCCGAGCCCCGTCCCGCGCCCGACGGGCTTCGTCGTGAAGAAGGGATCGAAGAGGCGCGGCAGGACGGCCGGCGGGATCCCCAGCCCGTTGTCGCGGATCTCGACGACGAGCTCGTCGCCACGCCGCGCCGCCGCGATCGTCACGCGGTTGCCGGCGCGTCCCTCGGGCATCGCCTGCGCCGCGTTCACGACCAGGTTGAGGAAGACCTGCGTGAGCCGGGCCTCGTTCGCCTCGACGGGCGGGATCGGCTCGAGCTCCCACGCGATCTCCGCCCGGTGACGCAGCTCGGGGCCCGACACCGAGACGGCCGTCCGCAGGACCTTCTCCACGTCGACCGGCGCACGCGCCTCCTGATCGCGCCGCGAGACCATCCGCAGATCGCGGACGATCCCCGCCATCCGACTCGCGCCGCTCTCGAGCTCCTGAAGCGCCTCGAGCAGCTCTGCGCCTCTGACGGCTTCGCTGGGCGCCGCGTCGACGAGGGCGCCGATCGACTCGCGCACGAACGTCAGGTTCCCGAGCACGAAGGCGAGCGGGTTGTTGAGCTCGTGCGCGACGCCCGCGACCAGCGTGCCGATCGCCGCCATCTTCCCCGCGTGCACGAGCCGATCCTGCGCCTCCGCGAGCTGCCGCAGGTTCGCGTCGAGCTCGGCGTTCGCGCGCCCGAGCGCCTCGGTCCGCTCCAGCACCTTCGTCTCGAGCCCGACGTTCAGGGCCGAGAGCGCCTCTTCGGCGAGCCGCTGCGCGGTGACGTCGCGGAAGAACCAGACCCGCCCGACGCGACCCTCGCCCACCGGGACCGGCCGCGAGTGGCGGTCGAGGATCCGCCCATCGACGAGCCGGATCTCATCGCGGCTCGACTCGTCGGCGTGCGCGTAGAGCGCGGCGATCCTGCCCCGGAATTCCTCGGGATCCGCGAGCAGCGGCATCACGTGACCGAGCAGCAGGCGATCGTCCCGCGCGGCGATCACCTCGGGCGGGATCGCCCAGATCGCCGCGAACCGCAGGTTGAAGCCCAGCACGCGGCGATCCGCGCCGACGACGAGCACGCCGTCGGGCGAGGCCTCGATCGTCGCGAGGTGGAGCGCGTGGGCCTGCGCGAGGTCGCTTCGGGCGCTGCGGGCGAGGCTCGCGTTGAGCTCCTGCATCTCGCGCGAGGAGATCGTCAGCGAGCGCTCCATGAGGTAGCGGTCCTGGTCGGCCTCCCCGTACGTCCGCTCGAGGTGGTCGAGGAGCGTGCGCCAGGCCTCTGGCGATGGCGGCGCGTCCGCGGAGAGCCCGAGCCGGCGGAGCTGTCGGCGCAGGAGCGGGTGGTCCACTCAGTCCTCGCGGATCGTGGTGAGTGTCATCGTCTGGTTGTGGAGCTCGCAGCCGACGAGCCCGGACGGCGCGATCTCGCCGTACGAATAGAAGCCCAGCTGCACCGCGCCCTCGGGGAACGACTCCAGCGTCGCTTCGACCTCCTCCTCCGCCCGACCGCCGAGCACGAGGCGTCGACCCACGCAGGAGATGGCGAGCGCGAGGAGCGCGCCGTCCGAGGCCGCCGCGCCGCGCGTCAGCCGGGCCGCCGCCGCCGCGCCCTCGACGAGCCGATCGAAGTTGGCGCGCATGAGCTGGGCGCGGAAGCCCTGCGGCACGTCGCCGGCGAACCGCATCGACTGCCGCGCCTCGTCGACGCCGAGGATCGTCCGGACGACGGGCGCCGCGTCGGAGTCCGGCGGCCGCAGCGCGAGCGGGAAGCGCAGCGCCGCGGCGGGAAGTTCTGCTGCTCTTTCGCCGAGGTACTCTTTGTAGAGCTGCAGCGCCGGGCGGCCGTCGAGCTCGTAGAGCACGTTCCCTTCCGAACGCGTGACGATCCGCTCCGGGCCGAAGATGTCCCAACCTCCGCGCGAGCCCCGGCGCACCTCGACCCCGCCGTACAGCCCGACCGCCGTGGCGCGCGCCGCTGCGGGTCGACCTGCCTCGAGCACCCACGTGCGCTCGAAGCGAGGCCCGTCGCCGGCGAGGCCTCCGCTCACGGGGATCTCCGCCGGGAGCCCGGCCAGCAGGCCCACGGACGAGCGCTGCCGTTCACCTCCGCGCCCGCCGCGAGCACCAGCACCGCGCGCAGCCCCGGACGGAGCAGCGCCTCGGCGAGCGCGCGCCCGGCCGGCTCGGAGGCAGCGGCGGTCTCGATCGGCGCGGACGCCGCGCGGATCGTCGACCGCTCGAAGCGGACCGCCGCGACCACGAGCGCGTCGTCGAGGATGCGGGAGCCAAAGATCTCCCCGGCGGTGGAGCAGCCGAACAGCAGCGAGCGCGGGAAGGCGGCGCGCAACTCGTCGAGCGGTGCGGGACGATCCAGCAGCTTCGAGCCGGCGAACGCGAAGACCAGCGTCTCGGGCGCGTCCAGGTCCGCCCAACCCGGCGCGTCCCACCGTCCGTCGGTCCAACGGCCGGTCGCGATCCGCATGCGGGCCTCCGGGCACGCTGGCCCCGCGAGCCGGGTGGCGCGCGCCCCCGAGTCTACGCCGGCGCGCCACTGAGCGACCCTGGAGGTCTGCTGAGACCGGCCCCGACGGAGCCCCCTGCGCCCCCCCGAAAACGACGAGCGGCGAACCCCGGGAGAGGTCCGCCGCGCGTCGCCCGAATGGCCGGGAGCTGCCGAGAGCTCTACGTCAGTAGATGCCCTTCATCGACGGGTGCGCGAGGCCGTACGCCGCCATCGCCTGCCGCATGAAGTACGGCACCTCGAGGTACTGGCTGAGCGCCACGCAC
>CAYHCR010000299.1:0-5387 GCA_964354895.1 uncultured Myxococcales bacterium
TCCAGCCGGCTGCCGCCCCGTCGACCGATCTCCGCGCGCGCCTCGCCGCCCGCCGCGAAGCCCTCGTCCGCGACGCCGAGCAGGAGCTTGCCCGCGAGCACGAGGTGTTCGCCGAGCCGCGTGACGAGCTCGCTCTCGCCGAAGCGGAAGGCGCGCGGGCCGTCGCTCGTCGTCGCCTCCATCGTGCCGGCGCCGATCGAGATCTCCTCGAAGAACCCCAGCCTGGCGAAGCGGTACTCCCCGTGGCCGCGCGTGATCGTCGCGCCGTCGCCGAAGTCGGCCCACTCGCCGTCCGCGGAGAACTCCGAGAGGAGCCCTCCGCGTCGTCGTCGCTCGATCGCGATGTCGTCCGAGACGCCCGGGTCGCGCACGAGCACCCGCTGCGGCGCCTCCGCCGAGGCGAAGCGCGGCCGCGCGCCGTCCGGACCGAGCTCCGCGATCCAGTAGGAGAGCCGCGGCGCCACGACGTCCTCCTCCGGGATCTGCGCGGCGAAGGCGCGCTCGTCCGCGCGCAGCAGCACAGCTTCCCGGACGCCGCCGTCACGCGTCGTCCAGTAGAGCCGCAGCTCGCCGGCGGCCGGCCCGCCGCGCAGGCGGACCTCGATCGGCAGCGGCGCGCCCGCCCAGGCCTCGGCGAGCGGCACGTGGAGCAGCCGTGGCTCGTCGAGCGCGGGGGCCTGGAGGGACGCCAGCAGCAATGGGATCAGCCATGCGTTCATCGGAGGGCTCCCGCGGATACGGGTGTGTCACCAGGAGAAGACGGTGCCGAGGCCGAGGCCGAAGCCACCGTGCGAGGCGTCGCGCGCGTTGTAGGAGCTGCGCAGCGCCAGCTCGACGTGGTCGCCGAGCGCGCGCCGGACCTCGTGGACGAGCCGCACCCGCAGCTCGTCGTCGCCCGGCAGATCGAGCACGATCACCTGCCCCGACATCGGCAGGCCCGGCACCGTGTCCCACGAGAGCTGCAGCGAGGCGGCGTCGCCGATCGTGTCTGCGGTCGAGGCGCCGACGACCAGCGAGGTCCCGCGCTCGCGGCCGATGCGCAGCTGTCCCTCGAGCCCGGTCGCGAGCCCCTCGGGCCCGTTGCCGGCGAGCCCGCGGCCGATCAGGCCGAACGAGTCGGTGGCGTGCCACTCGAGCGCCGCCGTGCCGTAGTGCAGGCGCAGCGGATCGCTCTCGCCGCGCGCGAGCTGCGCGGGCGTGCCGGCGCGGCCGTCATAGCTGCCGAAGCCGAGCGAGACGCCATAGAGCGCCGGGGAGAGCACGCGGTACAGGAAGCTCGCCTCGTAGCGCGTGAAGCTCTCCGTCCCATGCACGCCGTCGAAGCTGACGTCCTCCGCGTAGAGCCCCACGCGGCTGCGCTCGCGGCGCTCGGGCGGCGCGAGCGGATCTGGTTCGACGCCGATCCACTGTGGCGCGCCCGGCTCCGCCGCGAGCGCCACCTCGCCCGTGGGCCCCGTCGCCGCCGCGAACCACGCGACGCCCGGCGTGCGGACCGCCGCGTCGGGCAGCTCTGCGCGAAGGAAGCCGTCGCCGGCCGTCGCCATCGGGACCGAGGAGAAGCCGGCCGCGCCATCCGGCCGATACCAGAGCCGCGGATCGTGCAGCATTGCGCCGTCCGGCAGCGCCACCGTGACGATCCCGCGCTCGCCCTCGATCAGCCGGCTCGGGCCGACCGCGATCGGGCTCGGGAGGCGCTCGATCCGCCGCTCCTCGGCCTCCCGCAGCCGCGTCGCTTCGGCGCCGAGCGCCGCGATCTCACGGCGGACCGGGTCGTGCAGCGCTGCCGGCAGCCCGTCCCGCAGGAGCTCGTTCCAGGCGGCGAGCCGCTCCGACAGCGGCCGCCCCGCGACCGCCGCAAAGGTGCTCACCAGCGGCGCGGCCGGATCGACCGGCGCGGCGGGCGGGCAGGCGCGCGGCGCGGGCTCGCCGGGCGCGAGGTCGGGCGAGCGCTGCGCGCGCGCGGGACGGGGCGGCTCGATCCACACGACGAGATCGCCGACCGCGGGCGCCTTGCGCGCGAGCACCGCCCGGCTGCGCGCGAGCACGGCGCCCGCCTCGGCGATCTCCACGGTCGCGACCGCGAAGCTCTCCTCGAGGCGCCGCCCGTCGCCGGGGTGGCGCGCCTTGAGGCGTCGACGCACCTCGAGCCGCGCGCCGGTCACGCCGCCGCGGTCGCGTCCGACGTCGACGAAGACGTCTTCGCCTTCGACCGCGACGACGACGCCGGCGGCCTCGCCCGGTCCCGCGAGGGCGGGGGACGCGGCGAGCAGGCCCAGCAGGAGGGGCACGAGCCCGGCCCCGATCGACCCCGCGCGCATGAAGGGAGCTCCATCCGGCGCGCGGTCGGAGTGCGGGCCTGGTCCCGCCGCCGCCGCGCGCCGGAGCAGGGCAGAGCGAGCGGCGTGCCGGCGCCGGGTTTCGCGGGGTTGGCGTGGCATGGGCGGCCCCGCCGTCGAAGCCGCGACGACTCCGTCGAAGCTCGAACGCCGCAACGACCGGGGCGGCGGCGCATCCCTTGGTCGAGGTCAGACCGTGAAAGTGATCCAGCGCCGCTCGCCGATCGAACGCCACGCGGGCGAGCCCGTCGGCGGCGGCTCGTTCGCGCTGCTCGGCGCGTGGTTGCCCCTGCGTCCCCCGATGCCTGGTCGAGGTGCTACAACCTCGTCGTCCTCGATGAGCCCGCCGCCCCTCGATCCGGCCGAAGATGCCGTCCTCGTCACCCGCTTTCAGCAGGGGGATCGACGCGCGTTCGAGGCGCTCGCCCGTCGCCACCAGGGTCGCCTGTACTCCGTCGCCCTCCGCGTCACGCGCAACGAGGCGGAGGCGCTCGAGATCGTGCAGGAGACCCTCCTGCAGGCCTTCCAGAAGCTCCCGGCCTTCCGCGGAGACGCGGCCGTCGGCTCCTGGCTCCATCGCATCGCGATGAACTTCGCGCTGATGCACCTGCGCCATCGGCGCGTCGTCGACGCCGTCGAGGAGCCGCTGGACGTGGAGCCCGGAAAATTTCGCGAGGACGGCCACTGGGACGAGCCACCGACGGGGCTCTGGGGCCGGCGCGCGGACGAGCTCGTGCTCGACACCGAGCTGCGGGAGAAGATCCTGGTCGCCGTCGACGCGCTGCCGGACTCGTACCGCGTCGTCTTCGTGCTGCGCGACGTCGAAGGGCTCTCGTACGAGGAGATCGCCGAGGCGACGAGCACCACGGTCGCCTCCGTGAAGAGCCGGCTGCACCGCGCCCGGCTCGCGCTGCGCGAGTCCCTCGGCGGCTACTTCGACGGGCGAGGGGGCTGAGCATGCCGCTGCGCCACGCCCACGGTCCGTCGTGCAAGGAGTGCCTCGAGGTCCTCGTCGACTACCTCGACGGCAAGCTGCCGCCCGAAGAGGAGGCGCGGCTCGACGCGCACTTCTCCGCCTGCCCGCCCTGCATCGACTTCGTCGATCAGTATCGCGGCTCGTCGACGCTCGCCCGGAAGGCCGCGACGGCAGAGCTCCCCACCGACGTCGAGGGCAAGCTCGCCTGTTTCGTCGATCGCCTGATCAAGGCGCCGGGCGACGACGACGCCTCGTGACGTCGCCGCTCCTCCTCGCGAACCTCCCGGAGCCCCGGGCGCTCGAGGCGCTCGCGGCCCTCGGTGCGACGGCCGCAGAGGGACGGCGTGTGTGGAGCGCGGTCGTCAAGCGCCACGCCGATCTCGAGCGGATCGGCCGGATCTCTCAGGTCCGCCGCGTCGTGCTCGACGCCGTGCAGGCGTGCGTCTCGCTGCCGCGCCTGCAGCTCGTCGATACACGCACCGATCCGGCCGACGCGTTCCAGAAGCTGCTCTTCCGGCTGCCGGACGGCGCCGAGGTCGAGGCGGTCCGGATCCCGATCTTCGACACGCATTACATCGTCTGCGTCAGCTCGCAGGTCGGCTGCGCGCTCAAGTGCGACTTCTGCGCGACGGGCCGCATGGGCTTCAAGCGCAACCTGCAGCCCTGGGAGATCGTCGAGCAGGTGCAGGAGGTGAAGCTGCGCGCCGAGGCGGGCCCGGAGAGCGAGCGGCGGCCGGTCCGCGGCGTCGTCTTCATGGGCATGGGCGAGCCGTTGCTCAACTACGAGAGCGTCATCGCCGCCGCAGACATCCTCTCGGCCCCCGGCGGCCTCGCGATCGACGGCAAGTCGATCTCGATCAGCACGGCCGGCTGGGTCCCCGCGATCCGCCGATACACCGCGGAGGGCCACCGCTACCGCCTCGTCGTGAGCCTCACGAGCGCGATCCCCGGCAAGCGGGCGCAAGTGATGCCGATCGAGGCGCGCTTCCCGCTGCCGGAGTTGATGGCTGCAGTCCGTGAGCACGCCGCCGCGCGGCGCGTGCGGGCGATGCTCGCCTACGTCGTCATCCGGGGCTTCAACACGGGCCGCGAGGACGCCGAGGCGCTCCGGGCCCTGGTCGGCGACCTGCCGGTGAAGATCGATCTCATCGACGTGAACGACTCGACGGGTCGCTGGCTCCCGCCGGACGCCGAGGAGCTCGCCGCCTTCCGCGAGCACCTGCAGGCGCTCGGCGCGCCCGTCGTCCGCAGGTACTCCGGCGGCAAGGGCGTCGACGCGGCCTGCGGCATGCTCGCGAACGTCCGTTAACGCAGCTCGATGCAGCTCGCGATCGGGATGCGTCCTTCGACCTGGGAGGCCATCGTGTCGTCGTAGCGGAACGTGAAGAAGAGGTCGTAGACGCCCGGCATGATGCGCGCCGTATAGGTGTCTCGGCCGCCGTCGAGCTGGATCGGGTATTCGAGCCGGGTCTCGGCCTCGACGAACGTCAGGGCCCACTCCGGGTCGGACGGATAGGTGTTCGGGATGCGGACGCCGTCCCACGCCACGCGCCCGCCGATCTCCAGCAGCGTCGGGAGCACGTTGAGCAGGTTCTGGCCGGGCGAGACGAGGTAACTCGAGGCGATCGGGATCCGCCCGTCGACCTGCGAGGCCACCACGTCTTCGTAGCGGAACGTGAAGAAGACGTCGTAGGTGCCCGGCATGATGCGGGTCGTATAGGTGTCTCGGCCGCCGTCGAGCTGAATATAGTATTCGAGGCGGGTCTGCTCCTCCACGTAGATGAGCTGCCACTCGGGATCCGACGGATAGGTGTTCGGGATGCGGACGCCGTCCCAGGCGACGCGGCCGCCGACCTCTGCGAGGACCGGCAGGACGTTGAGGACGTTCTGACCCGGCGAGACGACGTAGTCCCGCGCGATCGGCACGCGCCCGTCGATCTGCGAGGGCATGATGTCGGCGTAGCGGAAGGTGAGGAAGACATCATACGTGCCGGGCATGATGCGGGTCGTATAGGTGTCCCGGCCGCCGTCGAGCTGAATATAGTATTCGAGGCGGGTCTGCTCCTCCACGTAGA
>CAYHCR010000300.1:0-5363 GCA_964354895.1 uncultured Myxococcales bacterium
ACGCGACCGACCTCCTCTCCACGGGGACCGAGGTCGACGTGAACCTCTGGACGGTCGAGGGTGACACGCCCGCGTCCAACGAGGTCGTCGGCTCCTGCGGCGGCGCCGGCAACGAGGCGATCTGGGCCTATGTGGCGCCCACGGACGGCCAGCTGCTCGCGCAGCTCGACACCGCCGGAAGCTATGCGCTCTATGCGTCGACCAGCTGCGACGGCGCGGGCGAAATCGCGTGCGACGCGGCGAACGGCACGATCGACGCGGGCAACGTGACGGCCGGCTCGACGATCTACTTCTTCGTCGACGCGCTCGACGCGACCGGCGGCGCCTACACGCTCTACGCGCTCTTCGTCCCGTCGCGGGCCGAGGGCGAGACCTGCGACCCGGCCGGTGAGGCCGATCGCTGCCTCGAAGGGCTCGCGTGCGACGCCGCGCAGGAGCCGCCGGTCTGCGTCGCGAACACGGCCCCCGTGCTGAACACGGTGACCGCGGCCTGGGTCGGCGCGACCGGCCAGGACCTCCGCATCGTGCTGCAGGGCACGGACGCCGAGGCCAACGTCGATGGCATCGCCTTCTCGCTGCTCGACGCGGCGGGCGCGCCCATCGCGGTCGACTGGCAGGGTGACGGCAACCTCCAGACCGAGGTCGCCTACTTCCTGGGCTCCGTCGAGGGCGGCGTGAATTACGTCGGCACGCTGGATCTCGGCGGCGTCGGCGCGATCGAGGGCGTCGTCGCCGTCCGCGCCGCGGCGCTCGACGTCGGCAACCTCTCCTCCGCCTCGATGGAGCAGGCGATCACCGTCCAGCCGGTGCGCGCGCTCGGTGACGGCTGCGACGCGATCGACTTCACGGACCGCTGCGACGTGGGCCTGATCTGCAAGGGTGCCCCTGCCCTCTGCGAGCAGGGCATCGCGCCGAGCTTCACGGCCAGCGGCTACTTCCGCACGGCCGCCGGCTCGCAGATCTCGCTCGCGGGCCTCGACCCCGACCTCGACCTGCTCTCGGTCACGGTCGCGCTCTTCGACGCGGCCGGGCAGCCGTTCCTCATCGACACCGACGACGACGGCACGCCCGACACCAACTCGATCGACGTCGATCTCGCGGGCGCGCAGGCCGCCGACGGGACCTTCTCCTTGAGCCTCGACTCGTCGGGCCTCGAGGTCGACGTCGCCAGCGTCGAGCTGACGCTGCACGACGGCGCGGGCCTCTCCTCCTCGACGGTCACCGCGCTCCTCGTCGACCTGCCGCGGCCGCTCGACGGCGAGGCGTGCGACGTCACGGGCGTCTTCAACGCGTGCGCGGACGGCCTGCTCTGCCCGGCCGACACGTCGACCTGCCGCCCGGGCGCCGCCCCGGTGACGGGCCGCATCGCGCTCTTCGAGGGCGCGGCCGCCGGTGACAGCGAGCTCGTCGTCGAGGTCACGGACGTCGACGGGGACTTCACGCTCGCGCACGTCGAGTACCTCGACGCCGCGGGGCTTCCGGTGATGATCGATCTCGACGGCGACGGCGTCGGCGACCTCTCCGAGGAGGACCTCGCGGTCGGCGACTTCTTCTCGCTTTGGGTCCAGACGAGCCCCACGCGCTGGACGCTCCGCCTCGGAGTCGTCGGCGCGCCGACGTTCGCGCAGATCGCGCTCACGCCGTCCGACGCGATCGCGCTGTCGGGCCCGCGGATGACCGCGATGCGCACGGCGCGGCCGGTCCGCGCCGAGGGTGACGTGTGTGAGATGGCCGAGGGCTGGGACACCTGCGCGCAGGGCTTCCTCTGCATCGACGGTGGCGCCGGCTCGATCTGCGTCGACGCCGCCGCCGCGCAGCAGTCGATCTGCAACAGTGCCCCGACGATCACGCCCGGCGTCTCCGTGACCGGAACGACGCTCGGCGGCACCGTGGTCTTCGACCCGCCGGCCGCCTGCACGAGCTCCGCGGGCTCGCCCGAGGTGCTCTACGCGCTGACGCTCAACGCGCTCGCGCCGAACCTCCGGATCTCGACCGACCTGCCGGGCACGACGCTCGACACGGTCGTCTCGCTGATCAGCGGCTGCGGCGGCGCGACGCTCGACTGCAACGACGACGGCACCCAGCTCGTCGCGCAGTTCAGCTCGGATCTGCTGCTGACGGACGTCCCGGCCGGCGACTACTTCGTGGTCGTCGACAGCTACGGCTCCGGCGGCGACTTCGAGCTGCTCGTCGAGCTGCCCTGACGCAGTACCGCTGACGCTTCACACGACGCCCCGCCGGGATCACTCCCGCGCGGGGCGTCGCATGTTCAGCCCTTGCAAGGCCTCCGGAAGACGCAGCGCGCGCAAGCCTCCGCGCGCTCCGTCTGCGGGAACTTCGTGATCACCGCCCGGTTCGCCGCGGGATCTTCGAGGCGCGCGCGCATGCCCTCGATCGAGGCGCGCATGCGCCCCTGGAAGCTCTGCAATTCGCCGGGATCGATCTTCACCGGCTGCTCCTCCATCGCCGGCAGATAGACGACGAGCCCCGTCACGCGCTCGGCCGGCACGCCCCAGCTCGCCTCCGCGAAGAGCGCATACCCGAGCAGCTGCTCGTGATCGCTCTGGCGGGCGAGGCCCGTCTTCCAGTCGACGACGACCGCGCCGCCGTCGGGCGTGCGCCACGCGAAGTCGGGCGCCGCGTAGATCTTCGTCCCCTCGAACGGGAACGAGCCGAGCTCGTCGATCGGCAGCCACTGCGCGGGGGACAGCGCTGCGGCGACCTGCGGGAAGCGCGAGGCGAAGAAGGCGACGAGGCAGGCGTCCACGAGATCCGCGTTCGCCTTCCACTCTTCGGGGGCGACGTCCTCGGCGTACTCGTGCTCCTGCAGCCCGAAGGCCTTGCGCTTGCGGTAGTCCTGCGCCCGCGACGCGCGGAAGTCGTCGCGCATCCGGGTGCGGACAGCATCGCGGGTCTTCGCCGGCTCGATGGCGCGCCCCGCCTTGATCCCCGCGAGCACCTCGGCGATCGCGTCGTGCACCACCGAGCCCGCCCACGCCTTGCGCGTGGTGAGCTTCTTGAGCGTGTAGAGCTCCTTCACCTCCGGCGCGGCGCCCCGCTCCCAGCCGCCCCAGCTGCCGTAGTAGTGGTAGAAATAGGCGCGCGCGCACTCCTCGAGCTTGCCGTTGCGGCTCTTGGACCAGGAGAATTCGTTCTTCAGCGGCGCGTTCGACCAGCCCATGTCAGGCCCTTCGCTTTGGGGAGCGGCGAGGCTACCCCGGAGGGAAGGCTTGCGGAGCGAGAAGGCGATCGTCGCGCTGGTGGCGGCGGTGAACCTCGTCAACGTGCTGGAGTTCGTGATCGTCATGCCGCTGGGGCCCGACGTCGCGGCCTCGCTCGGCGTGCCGCTCGCGAGCCTGGGGCTGCTGGGCTCGGCGTACACCTTTGCGGCGGCCTTCGCCGGGCTCGCCGGCAGCTTCTTCCTCGACCGCTTCGATCGCCGCCGCGCGCTCGGCGTCGCGCTGCTCGGCATGGTCTTCGGGACGGTGCTCGCCGCCTCCTCGGAGAGCCTCACGGGGCTGCTCTTCGGCCGCGCCGTCGCGGGGCTCTTCGGCGGACCCGCCACCTCGCTGAGCTTCAGCATCGTCGCCGACACGATCCCCCCCGAGCGCCGCGGCCGCGCGATGGGCGTCGTGCTCGGGGCCTTCTCGGTCGCGTCGATCATCGGCGTCCCCGCGGGGCTCGAGCTCGCGCGCTTCTTTGGCCGGCGCGCGCCGCTCTGGGCGATCGCCGGGCTCGGGCTCGTGGTGAGCGCGGGCGCTGTGGCGCTGCTGCCGCCGATGCGCGGTCACCTCGCAAAAGGTCTGCCGAAGAGCAGCTTTGCGTCCCTCTTCGCGCGGCCGCTCTCGTGGCTGTCGTGGAGCACGACCGCCACCGTGATGTTCTCCGGCTTCCTCGTGATCCCGAACCTCTCGGCCTGGGTGCAGCACAACCTCGGCCTGCCGCGCGCGCAGCTCTCGACGCTCTATCTGGTCGGCGGCGTCGGCTCGCTCGTCGCCACGCAGACGGCCGGCTTCGTGGTGGATCGGCTCGGCTCGGCGCGCACGGGGCTCGTGGCGGTGCTCGGCATCGCGGGGCTCTACCTGGGCTTCTTCTTCCGGACGGGCGTCGTGCCGGTGGCCGTGCTCTTCGTCGCGTTCATGGTCGTGATGGGCTACCGCAACGTCGCCTACCAGACGCTCGTCTCCAAGGTGCCGCGGCCCGAGGAGCGCGCGCGCTTCCTGTCGATCCAGTCGGCCGTGCAGCACGCCGCATCGGCGACGGGCGCCTTCCTCTCGACGAAGATCCTCGTCGAGCAGGCGGACGGCACCCTCGGGAACATGCCGCAGCTCGCGGGGCTCTCGCTCGCGGTCGCGGCCTGCATCCCTGCGCTCCTGTTCGTCGTCGAGCGGCGCGTCCGCGCGGCGTGATCGCTCAGCGGCCTACTTCTGCCGCTCGTGCGCCTCGACCCGCGCCGACAGCGCGCGGAGGTGCTCGTCGAAGAACGCGGCGATCCCCTTGCACCGCAGGTCGACGCCCCCGCCGCCGGGAAGCTCCGTGAACGTGAGCGTCAGCTGCTGCTCGCTTCCGAGGCGCTGCAGCTCGCCGAGCCCCTGCAGAGCTGTCTGGCGCAGTCGGGTCGCCGCCTCCGCGTCGTCCGCGGCCCAGCGCAGCTCGCCCTCGACCGTGTCCGCGTCGGCCACGGAGAGCCCCAGCGAGAGCGTCGCGTCGGCCTCCCGCTCCGCGATCTCGACGCGCTCCGGCGGCGGCCTGCGGGACCCGCTGAGCCCTGAGAGCTCCTCGCGCACGCGCACGCGCAGCTCGTCGACCGGCGCCCGCGCGTAGAGGCTCACGTGCCAGCGGGCCGCCAGCGGCGTGAGCGCCCGGCGGATCGACGGGGGCGACGCGGCCGGCTCGGCGGAGAGCCGGGCGAGCGCCGCGAGCAGCTGCGGCTCCTGCTCGGCCCAGAGGACGTTCCCACCGTGGACGCCGAGCAGCGAGGCGCCCAGCCTCATCCAGACGGCGTCGCCGACCTCGTGCAGCTCTGCCGGCGGCGTCGCGGTGACGATCAGCGCGCGCAGCGGGCGCACGAGGTGGCGCGGGTTCGCGATCGCGAGCGAGGTCTCCTCGGGCCCTGCGCCGTCGAGCGCGAGCGTGAGCTCGGAGGGCAACATCAGCCGGAACGAGGAGGCGTCCGCCGTCCGGCGCTGTTCGAGCTTCTCCAGCCAGCGCGCCTCGTCGGGCAGCCGTCCGCGCCGCCGCGCCGCGTCGAGCTCGCCCACGGCCTGCCCGACGTGATCGAGCAGCGCGTCGAGCCCCGGGTGGCCCGGCTCGTCGCGCAGGTGGACCGCGATCCGGGTCTCCGGACCGATCGCCGCGAGCGA
>CAYHCR010000301.1:0-5349 GCA_964354895.1 uncultured Myxococcales bacterium
AGTTGCGCCCGAGCGCGATGACGATCTTCGCCTTCACGCCCGTGATCGACGCGGGCAGCTCGAAGGACTCGGGCACGGCGACGACGTCGCGCCGGTTCGCGGCGTTGTACCAATTGACGCGGAAGAGATTGAGCGGGTGCGCCTCGTCGGGGCCGATCTTCGCGAGCGCCTCGCGCACCTTTGCGGGGATCGTCGACGGCTTCGTGAGCTGGCCGAAGGTCGGCAGCGTGATGCCCGCCTCCCGGAACGACGCCACGGTGTTCGCGAAGACCTTGCCGTCGACGATCTCTCTCTCGATGCCCTGACGAGCCATGCGTGCGACCTCCGGAGGGGTGACAGATTGCAGCCTCGGACCGAGGACGTGCAAGCGCAGAAGCCGCGCCGCTCCCGCCCGTCGCGTCCGAGGCGCGGCGCACGGCCTGCGCTCCCGACGAACCGCGCCGGACCTCGCCGGCCGTCCGACGTCAGGGCCTCCGGCCGTAGATGTCGTGCCGGATATCCCGCGGCAGGTTCCAGCCGGACGGATCCGCGCGCGAGAGCTCGCCCAGATCGAGCGTCGCGAGGACCAGCTCGGGATGCGTCGAGAGATCGGGCGCCACGCCGTTGGGCCCCGCGAAGTGGCTCGCGCCGAAGTAGGGCTGGTCCCACGGCGGCTCGACGCCCTTGCGGTTGCTGCCGGCGACGAAGAGGTTGTGCCTCGCCGCGTCGACCTGGAACTCGAGCTGCCACATCCGCTCGCTCTTGTTCCCGAAGGTGACGGCCGGAGAGAAGACCAGCTCCGCCCCCTCGCGCGCGAGCGACCACATCACGCCCTCGAAGTGGCGGTCGTAGCAGATCGCGACGCCGATGCGTCCGAGCGAAGTCTGGAAGACCGGGAAGTACGGATTACTCGATACATTGGTCGGGCCGCACGGGTTCTTGCCGTCCGAGCGGTCGTAATAGAGGTTCTCGTGGAAGCTGCCCTGCTCGTTCGTGCCGTACGGGATGTGTGTCTTGCGGTAGCTGCCGAGCACCTCGCCGCGCTCGTCGATCACGACCGCCGTGTTGTAGCGCCCGCCCGCGGGGGTCCGCTCGTAGATCGGCGCGACGATCAGCACCGAGAGCGCCTTCGCCGTCTCCCTCATGCGCGTCACCGTCGGCCCCTCGCGGGCGTCCTCCGCGAGCGCGGTCCACATCGGGTCGGAGCGCAGCGCGAAGTAGGGCCCCGGGAAGAGCTCGCCGAGCCCGACGATCTGCGCCCCCTGCCGCTTCGCCTCGTGGATCAGCGAGACATGGTGCTCGACGTTCGCGTGGCGCACCTCGTCGAGCCGGCCCGCGAGCGCTGCGAGCCCCTCCACGGTCGCGGGCATCTCGCGGAACGCGTTGCACGTCTGGGTCATCGCGGCGCGGACGAGGCGGCTCATTTCGCTGCTCCCTCCTCGGCGAGGTGCGTGAGCACGTCGAGGAGCACGTTTGCGCCCCTCGTGCACTGCGCCTCGGTCGAGAGCTCCCTGGGGTTGTGGCTGATCCCGTCGTGTTCGCCCGGCACGAAGATCATCGCGGTCGGGCAGAGGCGGGCGAGCTCCTGGGCGTCGTGGCCGGCGCCGGAGACGATCGACCGATGCGTGAGGCCCCGCGCGGTGGCGGCCTCGGCGATGATCCGCTGGACGCGCGGATCGAACGGCACGTGCGGCGTGCGCGCGGTGCGGCGGTGCGTGAGCGTGACGCCCTCCTCCGCCGCGACGGTCGCGTAGAAGGCGACGATGTCCTGCTCCGCGCGCTCGAGCGCGCCGTCGTCCGGCGAGCGCAGATCGACCGAAGCCGTGCCGCGGCCGGGCACGACGTTGACGAGGCACGGCTGGAAAGAGAGCACGCCCATCGTGCCGCGCAGCTCGGAGCCGTAGCGGCCGGAGGCGACCATCTCCCGGAGTTTGAGGTTGATGCGTGCGGCGGCGACGCCGACGTCGGCGCGCAGAGACATCGGCGTCGTGCCGGCGTGCGCGCTGCGGCCGACGAGCTTGAGCTCGTGCCAGCAGATCCCCTGCACGCCCGCGACGACGCCGAGCTCGACGTTCGCCGCGCGCAGCACCGGCCCCTGCTCGATGTGGCACTCGACGTAGGCGTGCGGCGGGGCGAGCGCGACGTCCTCCTCACCCAGAAAGCCGATCGCCGCCAGCTCGTCCTTCACCCGCCTGCCGTCGCGGTCGGCGATCGCCCACGCCTGATCGAGCGGCACGCGGCCGGTCGCCACCGCGCTGCCGAGCATGTCGGTCCCGAAGCGCGCCCCCTCCTCCTCCGTGAAGAAGGCGAGGACGAGCGGGCGATGTGTCGTGTGCGCCCGATCGTTGAGCGTGCGCATCACCTCGAGCCCCGCGAGCACGCCGAGACATCCATCGAAGATGCCGGCGGTCGCGACCGAGTCGATGTGGCTGCCGACCATCACCGGCCGCGCGCTCTCGTCGCGGCCCCGCCGACGGGCGAAGACGTTGCCGATGCGATCGACCGTGACCTCGAGGCCGGCCTCCTCCATCCAGGAGACGACGAGCCTGCGCCCCTCGCCGTCCGCCCGCGTGAGGGCGAGCCGGTTCACGCCGACGAGCCCGGTCGCCTCGTCCGTATAGGCGCCGATCCGGCCGAGCGCCTTCAGGGACTCGTAGAGCCGCGCGCCGTCGACGTTCATGACTGCAGCCAGCGGTAGCGTTCCATGCGGACTCCCGATCCCAGGGTCGCCAACGAGCCCCGGGCGAAGGCTAGAGAAGCTTCATCCGTTCCCAGAGCGGCGCCGCGGCGAGCCGGGCCTCCGCGCGCAGGCCGTCGATGGAGGCAGGAACGAGGCGGCCGTCCCGCACCACCACGCGGCCGCCGACGAGCACGTGGCGCACGGCGCCGTCCGGCTCGCGCACGACCAGATCCGCGGCGGCGCCCGGGGCGAGCTCGCCGAGCCGCACCCCGAAGAGCGCGCCCGCGAGCGCGAAGCCGCCCTGCAGCCGCGCCTGCCAGCCGGCGTCCGCGTGGCGACCGGCCTCGACCCGCAGCGCCGCGGCCTCCTCGAACATGTGTGCCGGATAACCGTCGGTGCCGAGCGCGACGAGCGGGCTCTCGGAGAGCGCCGCCGGATAGCCGACGCGGTTGCCGACGTTGGAGCGGGGGTTCTGGACGAGCCAATGCCCCGCCTCGGCCGCGCGGCGGACGGAGGCCGCAGGGAGATGGACGCCGTGCGCGAGGATCGAGCCGGGCGGCAGGCCGTCCAGCGAGAGGAGGCGCTCCAGCGGCCCCTCGAAGCCCCGCCGCTTCGCGTCGTCCACGTCCGCGACGTCCTCCGCGACGTGGACGTGGACCACCGTGCCGAGCTCCCGCGCGAGCCGACCCGCCTGGCGGATCGTGTCGTCGGAGACCGTGAACGACGCGTGCAGCGCCACGAGCGGCTTCACGCCCGAGGGCGCGGTCCGCGCGAACCGCACACACTCCGCGAGCCCCCGCTCCGCCTCGTCGCGCCCGCCGTTGCGCTCCGTCGCGCCGTAGCCCGTCGCGAGCCGGATCCCGAGCGACGTCGCCTCCTCGGCGAGCAGCGTGAGCGAGCCCTCGAGCGTGCCGGGCGACTCGTGGTGGTCGACGAGCGCCGTGCAGCCCGCGAGCAGCGCCTCCCCGACGTAGAGGCGGGCGGAGGCGCGCAGCGACGCAGGATCGAGCGCGCGATCGAGCCGCCACCACACGCGCTCGAGGATCTGAAGGAAGTTTTGCGGCGTCGGCGCCGGCGCCGGCAGGCCGTATGGCGCGAGCCCGCTGTAGAGGTGCGTGTGGGCGTTCACCGCGCCCGGCTCGACCATCGCGCCGCGGGCGTCGAGCGCCTCGGCCCCCGACACGGCCGTCGCGACGAGCCGGCCGTCCGCGACGAAGAGCGCGCCGCCGTCCGTCCGCAGCGTGAGCGCGCTCACCGCCATCCGCTCCGGTCGCCCTTGAGCCTCCCGACGCTCATGGCCCGCGCCGCCGGCGAGTCCTTCATGGGGAGCGTCATGCGGCGGATCCCGTCGAAGGCCTCGAGCGCGCCCGCGACCGCGCCCGCCGTCGGGACGAGCCCGATCTCCCCGACGCCCTTCGCGCCGAACGGCCCCTCCGGCTCGTGATCCTCGATCAGGATCACCTCACACGCCGGCATGTCCCGGGCGCGCAGCACGCCGATGTCCCGGAGCTTGTGTGTCACCGGGTGGCCGTCGAGGCACGGCAGCTCCTCGGTCAACGCATAACCGAGCCCCATGTGCAGGGAGCCCTCGATCTGGCCCGTGCAGAGCGCCGGGTTCACGATCCGGCCGACGTCGTGGGCCGCGACCATCGTCTCCACGCGCCCCTCCGCGTCCAGGATACACAGCTGCGTCGCGTAGCCGAACGCCGTGTGCGTCTTGATCTTCGGGACGTCCGCGCCGAGCGCCGTGGTGTCGTCGATCACGATGTCTCCGACGAACACCTCCCCGACGAGCTGCGGGAGGCCCTTGCCGGCGTCGAGCGCCGCCTTGAGCGCCTCCGCCGCCACCTTCGTCGCGCGGCCCGCGAGCAGCGTCGCGCGCGATCCCGTGGTCTGGCCGCAGCCGAGCGCGAACGTGGAGTCGACCTTCGGCCGGAAGATCGCGGCCGGAAGTCCGGTCACCTCGACGGCAAACTGCACGAGGATCGTCAGCAGCCCCTGCCCCATCTCGGTGAAGCCATTGTAGAGGGAGATCGTGCCGTCGGCCTCCACGACGAGCCGCGTCTTGCCCGACTCGACCACGCCGTTGCCGATGCCGGAGTTCTTGATGCCGCAGGCGATCCCGACCGCGCGGCCCGCGCGGTTCGCCTCGTAGTAGCGCTCCTTCACGGCGGCGAGCGTCTTGCCGATGCCGACCGACTTTTCAAGCACCTGCCCCGTCGAGAAGATGTCTCCGACGGTCACGGCGTTGCGCTCGCGGATCTGAAAGCCGTCGAGCCCGGCCTTCTTCGCCAGCCCGTCGAGCGCGCCCTCCATCGCGAATGCCGCCTGGTTGGCGCCGAAGCCACGCATCGCGCCGCAGGGCGGGTTGTTGGTGTAGGCCGCGCGGGCGATCACGTCGACGTTCGGCACGCGATACGGGCCGCACGCATGTCCGGCCGCGCGCTCGAGCACCTTTCCGCCGACCGACGCGTAGGCGCCGGAGTCTCCGAGCAGGCGCGCCTTCACCGCCGTCAGCCGCCCCTCGGCGTCGCAACCGACCGTGTATTCGAGCCGGATCGGGTGACGTTTGGGATGCATGCGCACCGACTCTTCGCGGTTGAGCCGCAGCTTCACCGGCCGCTGCGTCATCCACGAGAGCAGGCTCGCCTGCGCCTGCACGCTCATGTCCTCCTTGCCGCCGAACGCGC
>CAYHCR010000302.1:0-5343 GCA_964354895.1 uncultured Myxococcales bacterium
CCGCAGGGTCCGCGCGATCAGCAGCGCGCGGTGGACGTGGTGGAACCACTTCAGGCTGATGCCGACGAGCTTGGGACGCACGCGGGCCACCAGCGCCCGGAGCGAGCGGGTCACCTGCTCGTCGGTCTCGTCCCCGTCGTGGAGCCGGACGAAGGCCTCGACGCCGCCGCGGCGCAGATAGCTGGCGAGGTAGAGGATCCCGCAGGTGGCCTCGCCGGTGCCGGCGCCCAGCAGGAGGACCGGCGAGAGGGGGCGACGGCCGGACAGGGGCAAGGGTCGGGAGGTCATACGAGAATTCCGGCGAAGGTTGGCCTCTGTACGGCCTGCCGCCGGCAGGAATACGTGCGACGCCCGGGCGGGTCAACGCGCCCGTCCGCCAGGGCCGCCCCCGGGGCCTCCGCGGCCCGAAGGTCGCAGCCGAGGGTCGGACACGCCTCGGTTCGATCCGAACCGCCGGGAGGTCACGGCTCCGGGCTGTCCAGGCGCCCCGGCCGGGAGGCGCTCCTTGCGCTCCTGCACGACGACGTGCGCAGATCGACGCGCTGGCATCCCTTCCCTGGAGCCCCCATGCCCCTCCGCTGGCTCACGTCGCTGCTCTTCGTCGCCGCGGCCGCCTCTCTCCTGTGCGCCTGCTCGGACGACGACTGCGCCGACGACGCCGGCTGTTCGGACGCGCAGTCGTGCGTCGGCGGGCGCTGCGTCGTGCGGGACCCAGCGCCCGCAGGCGGGACGTGCCGAGACGACTCGGACTGTGCGTCCGACGAGATCTGCTGGAACCACGGCTGCGCCGACTACGATCCGCCGGCCAACCCGACGACCTGCCCCGAGCCCTCGCTGGAGGAGACGCTGGTCTGCTCGCAGTGGGACGCCGCCGCCTGCCCCTGCCAGGCCGGCGAGGTCAGCTTCCGCGAGAAGGAGATCGAGGGCCGCTTGAGCTGCGCGGGCGTCGTCGGGATCTTCTCGGACCGGGTCCGACTCTCGCAGGTCGGCTGCGCGCTCACGGCGCAGGGCGGCGAGCTCGAGGCCGAGCTGGTCGGCGCCGATCTCTGGCAGCTCCGGATCGCCCAGCTCCCCAACGCCACCCCCTGCGAAGCGACGCCGGATCGCTGGAGCGCGGGCCCCGACGACGAGGGCCGCCCGGCCGTCCGCCTGACCTGCTCGCCGACCTGCACGATCTGGATGGAGCAGTGGCGCCCCTCCGCGCCCGAGCAGACGATCACCGACGGCAGCTTCGAGATGGGGACGCCGGCCGCGGACGCGGGGCCCGAGAGCGCGGACGAGCAGCCCGCCCACCTCGTCGACGTGACGTGCTTCTCGATGGACCGCTTCGAGGTCACGCGCGCCGACTACGACGAGTGTATGGACGCCGCCGCGTGCGAGGCGCCGGACTACGTGGGCGCGGCCGCGACGGCGTCGACCTTCTTCGGACCGGCGAACGCGGCGCTGCCGATCACCTGGATCACCCACCGGCAGGCGGAGCAGTATTGCCGCTTCCGGGACAAGGCGCTGCCGACCGAGGCGGAGTGGGAGCGCGCCGCGCGGGGCAGCCGGGAGGCGATGACGCACTATCCCTGGGGCGACGACGGACCGTTCTCCGCGCGCTCCGCGCCGGACTGCGCGAAGGCGAACTTCGCGCCCTGCAGCGACGCGCCGCTGCCCGCCACCAACGCGGGTGGCGAGGTGGTTCGGCCGGACGGCGCCTCGTTCTTCGGCGTCGTGGACCTCGCCGGCAACGTCCGCGAGTGGACCCGCGACTACTACCGCGCCGACGCCTACGGCTTCCGCGCGGACCTCACGGGCGAGGACGGCGTGCGAAACCCCGAGCAGCTCGCGCCCGACCACGGGCTGCGCGCGCGCGTCGTCCGCGGCGGCTCCTTCCTCACGCAGGTCGATCCGACGCAGACCCCCGTGGCGGACGCGCTGCGCGCCAGCGATCGCGACTTCCTCCTGGAGGACTCGGCGGCAGCGGACGTGGGCCTCCGATGTGTCCGATACAAGCCCGGCGTCCCGCGGTGATCCCGATGCACGCGGCTCGGCGGGTCGCAGCGGCGCGTGCGCTCCTGCTCGCGACCCTCGGGTGTGTCCAGCCGGCCTGCGCCGAGACGTGTGACTTCGACACCGACTGCGACGCCGGCGAGACGTGCGTCGAGTCTTCGTGCGCCACGATCGCTCCGTCCGCCCTGGAGGGCGCGAGGGACGGCCACTGCGCCAGCGACGCGGACTGCAGCACCCGCGAGGTCTGCTATGGCGCCCGCTGCGTCGACGCGACCCTCACGAGCTCGGGGACCGAGTGCCCCTACGCGCCGCTGGCGGACGAGCTGGTCTGCACGAACTGGGACCAGCAACAATGCCCGTGTTACGCGGGCGAGGTCTCGTTCCGTGAGCAGACGCTCGACGGCGCGCTCTCCTGCGGCGGCGTCACGGGGATCTACTCGGATCACGTCTGGCTCAAGCAGGTCGGCTGCCACGTCGAGGCGCTCGGGGGCGAGCTCTCCTTCGACGCGATCGGCTTCGGCGAGCTGCGACTGCGGCTCGCGCAGCTCCCGAACGACACCTCCTGCTCGGCGCTCGCGGATCGCGCTCCGGAGGGCCCCTCCGGCGAGTCGCGACCGGCGGTGCGGCTGACCTGCGGCGAGAGCTGCACGATGTGGATGGAGGCGTACCTGCGTCCGGTCCCGGAGCGACTCGTGCCGAGCGGCGAGTCCGAGCTGGGCACCGCCGACGCCGCGTCGGTCCCCGGTGGCGCAGACGAACGGCCCGCACACGTCGTCAACCTGACCTGCTTCTACATCGATCGCTTCGAGGTCTCGCGCAGCGAGTATGCGGAGTGTCTGGCCGAGGGCGCCTGCGAGCCGCCGCAGCTCGCGCTGGCTGGGGAGGATCCGGCGCGCTACTTCGGCGTGCGCAACTCGTCGCTGCCGATCACCTGGCTCAACCACCGGCAGGCCGAGCAGTACTGCGCCTTCCGCGGCAAGGCGCTGCCCACCGAGGCGGAGTGGGAGCGCGCCGCGCGCGGGAATCGTCGGGCCCAGACGCCGTGGCCGTGGGGCGCCGACGCCCCGTTCACGGCGGCGGGCGCGCCGGACTGCGAGACGGTCAATTTCTTCGGCTGCGCCGGGGCGCCACTTCCCACGACGAACGGCGGCGGCCAGGCCCGCGATGACGACGACGTGGGGGCCCAGGCGATGCCCGACGGCGCCTCGTGGTTCGACGTGGTCGATCTCGGCGGCAACGTGCGCGAGTGGACGCGCGACTTCTACCGGGCAGATGCCTACGTCGCCCGCGCCGCGACGGCGGGCGTGCGCGGCGCGAGGAACCCGGAGCAGACGGAGCCCTTCGACGGCCTGCGCGCGCGGGTGGTCCGGGGCGGCTCGTATCTGAGCCCCGTCGACCCCGCGGCCTCGCCGCCGAACGACGCCCTCCGTACGAGCGCCCGCGACTGGCTCGACGAGGACGCGAGCGCGCCGGACCTGGGCCTGCGTTGCGTGCGCTACCACCCCGGCGTCCGGCGCTGAGCCTGGCGCCCTGGATCGTCCCCGAGGTCGCGGGCCGATCCAGGGACACGCGGGCGCGCTAGGTGAGCAGCGCCTCGACCGAGGCCTTGACCTCGGTGCGCTTGATCTCGGCGCCCGTGAGCCGGGCACCCTTCTCCGCGCCCGCCTTGAAGAAGACGAGCGTGGGGCTGCCGGTGATGTTCAGCTTTGCGGCCAGCGCCGGCGCGACGGTCTGGGAGACCTTCAGGAAGCTGACCTTGCCCGCGAAGTTCTTCGCGACGGCGGCGAGCCGGGGGGCGAGCTCCTCGCACGGCTTGGAGTCGGCGGCGTAGATCTGCAGCACGACGGGCAGCTCTGCGGCCGTCACGAGCGTCGCGTAGTCGGCCTCCGCGAGCTCCTTGACGTGGTCCGCGGCCGGATCGAGCTCGTCCTTGGACTTCGCGGGGATGACTTCCTTCTCCTGCGGGCGGTGGCGGCTGGCCATGCGGTCGACTTTCAGCGCAGACGACTCCGTCGGGCGCGAGATGCGCCCACGCTCGTCGCGCGCCCCTCTGACGAGGGGATGGGTCCGGGAGGCGCGAGGAGCATCCCTCGCGTCGCGCGCACCGTGTCACGTTCCGGCCCCGGCGTCGTGCCGCGGGGGGTGAAACGTGCTCTACGTGCCCGATGCAGACGCCCGGCCCGCACCCCTCCGGCCCGCTCCGCGCCACGCTGCAGCTGCTCGTCGGCTGGAGCTTCACGTGCAGCTTCGCGTTCGCCGCGGGGCTGCTCTCCCTGCTGACGCTCGGACAGTGCCGCGGGTGGCTCACGCCGGCGCTGCTGCGCTTCTACGGCCGCGTCGCGCTGCGCATCCAGCAGGTCACGCTGCGGATCGAGGGCGCCGAACACCTCGCCGGCCGCGCGACCCGGGTCGCGACCTTCAACCACACCTCCACGCTCGACGCGATGATCATCCCGGTGCTCAACCCCGAGGGCGGCGTCTCGGTGATGAAGCGCGAGATCCTCTGGGTGCCGATCGTCGGCGTGGCGTCGTGGCTGATGGGCTTCTTGATGATCGACCGCGGCCACTCGGGCCGCGCCAAGGCGACGCTCGATCGCGCGGCGGCGCGGATGCGGCACGAGCGCCTGACCGTCTTCATCGCGCCCGAGGGGACGCGCTCGGAGGACGGCTCGCTCGGGCCGTTCAAGCGCGGCGCGTTTCACCTCGCGCTCGCGAGCGGCGCGCCGATCGTGCCGATCGTGATCGTCGGCGCCTACGCCCTCAAGCCCAAGGGCCGCGCCGTCTGCGGCCGCGGCGTCATCCACGTCCGCGTGCTGCCGCCGATCGACACGACCGGGCTCACGAGCGAGACGATGTCGCGCTTCGCGGACGAGCTCCACGCCCGGTATGAGCAGGAGCTCGCCGCGATGCAGGCGGCTTGAGCTGCACGCCTATCCGAGCCGCGCGTAGTCCGTGTAGCCCTTCGCGCCGGGCGTGTAGAACGTGCCCATGTCCGGCGGGTTGAGGGGCGCGTTCTTCTGCAGCCGCTCGACGAGATCCGGGTTCGCGAGGAACCCGCGGCCGAAGGCGACGAGATCGCCCTTCTTCGCCGCCAGATCCGCCTCGGCCCGCGGGCGGTCATACCCGCCGGAGAGGATGTAGCTGCCGGCGAAGGCGGCCCGCAACGCGGCCTTGAGCGTGTCCGGCACCGTCGGCGCGCCCATCGACGAGTGATCGACGACGTGCAGGTATGCCAGGCCCAGCGCGGAGAGCCCCTTCACGAGCGCGAGGTGCTGCGGCTCCACGCCCTCGAACGGGCCGGTGCCGTTGAAGGCACCGTAGGGCGAGATCCGGACGCCGACCTTCTCC
>CAYHCR010000303.1:0-5328 GCA_964354895.1 uncultured Myxococcales bacterium
TCCTCGACGCGCCGGGAGAGCACCTTGGCGACGTTGAAGTCGACCAGCACGAGCTCGATCTTTCCGCGCTTGAGCGTGCCGTCGGCCACCGCGAAGACGGCGCGCGCGATCTTCAGCCGTGCGCCGATCCCCTGCGTGACGGGGCCGGGCCCGGCGCGCAGCTCGGCGAGCGCGTCGCGCAGCTCCTTCTCGAGGCCGCCCATCTCCTTGGTCATCTTGAGCTGCGCCTTGATCGTCTGCTCGCCGCCCGCGCCGACCTCGGCGAACTGGCCGAAGACGTCGAACCCGGTGCGATCGATCTGCACGAGGTGACGCCCCTCGAGCAGCTTGTCGACGTGCAGCGGCGTGTAGCCCCGCATCACGCCGTCCACGAAGACGCGCGCGCCGGACGGGCGGCTCGTCACCTGGATCGTGCCGCGGCCGCCGGAGACCGCCTCGTCCCGCACGGTCACGTAGAGCTTCCCGACCTCCTTGGCGAGCTTGAGCTTGCCGATGTCGTAGCGGCCGTCGAAGACCGCGAGCTCGGTGAAGGTCTTCTCCGCCTTCTCCTGTTCGCCGGCGAGCAGCTGTGCCGCTCCGTGCGAGGCGAGGCACTCGCTCCATTCCCCAGGCTCGACGAACGGCGCGAGCTTCTCGTACTCCGCGCGCGACGCGGCGAGCTTCACCGTCGCCTCCGCCCACTTCCCGTCGCGGTGCAGCGCCTGGCCCTCCTTGAGCAGGCCGGAGGCCTTCGCGAACGAGCTCTTCACCGCGGGGCCCGCGCCGCCGCCCGCGACGCTCGTCGGGTCCAGCACGGAGTAGTCCTTGCGCAGCGCCATCTCGGAGAGCAACCAGCCCTCGACGTTGCCCGCGATGGTGTCCGAGCCCTCCGTCTTGCCGGCCATCACGAAGACGAAGGCCCGGCGACCGCGCTCGGCGGCCTCGCTCCGGGTGGGCAGCGCGGCGGCGAGCAGGAGGCACGACAGGGTCAGGAGACGGAGGCGCATGCGATCATCCTAGAGAAGGTCTTCGGCCGGCGAAACCAGCCGCGGCATCGGGCGATCAGGGGATGCCGAGGACGATCGGATCCGAGGTCGGCGGGGGGCGGCGCGGGGCGGCGGCGGCGGTCGCCGCAGGGGCTTCGTCACCGGAGCTCGCGATGAGGATCCCGGCGACGGTGCCGCCGACGACGACGGCGCCGGTCGCGAGCCAGAACCAGCGGGACTCCCACGGCGCGAAGGCGACGTCCGGCGGCGCGCGGTCGAGGGCGGCGTCGGCGAGCTCCACGGCGAGGATCGCGGCTGCGCCGGCGCCGAGCGGGCGGGCGGGCAGCTTTGCCATCGATGCGTCGGTGAGATCAAAGAGGATCGCGCGGGCGAGCACGCCGCCCTCGCCGGGCACCAGCTCCACGACCGCGAGGTGCGACGCGGTCAGGCCGGCGGCGAGGCGACGCACGCCCTCCGTCGAGGCCTCGGCCTCGAAGAGCGTCGGCGCGAGCGCGGCGAGCGCGGCGTCGACCGGCTCCTCCGGCAGCGTCAGCTCGGCGACGGTGCGCTCGGCCGAGCGGACGTCGACGATCTTCGCCGTCCGGCCGCCCGCGCGGCGCAGCGCGATGACGAGGTGCAGACCGGGCGGGAGCGTCGCGTCGACCGGCGCGAGGGCGGGCGCGGCGCCGTCGATCGAGACGAGGCAGGGCGTATCGCCGCAGTGGACGTTCAGCGGACCGGGCGCGTTCGTCTCGCGCGCGGCGTGCGAGGTGGCGAGCGCCTCCTGCACCTCCGCGGGCAGCTCTGCGGCACTGAGCGAGGGGTCGAGCGCCGCGGCGCGATCGAGGCTGGCCGCCGCGCGGATCGCGTCGCCGTCGAGCAGCAGCGCGGCGCCCAGGTAGAGGAACGCCCGCGCGAGCGGCGTCGTGGAGGGGAGCGCGGCGGGGTTCTTCCGGAGCCGGTCCACGGCGGCCGCGGCGCTCTCGGCGGCGGCCGTCGTCTCGAGCTCGTCGAGCTGGCGGCGCGCGTCGGACAGCTTTGCGTCGGCGAACGCGAGCACGCCGTCGGGATCGACCGGCGCGCGGAGGGCCTGCTCCAGGTCGGCGACGTCGAGGCGCTCGTCGGCGCGGTGCGCGCGGCGCAGCTCGAGCTCCAGCGCGAGCGCGGCGCGGGAGAGGGAGGGATCCGCGGCGTGGACCAGCACGGTGAGCCGCGGCTTCGCGAGCGCGACGCCCGGCTTCGCCCAGGTCGGTACGCCGGCGGGGGCGGGGGCGGGGCCTTCGACGACGGGCGCGGGCGTCGGCGCCGGGGCAGGCGCGGGCGCCGCGTCCTCCACTTCTTCTTCGTCCGTGAGATCGAGGCCGCCGAAGGCGGGCACGACGGGCTCGGGGACCGGAGCAGGCGGCGGCGGCGGCGCGGGTTTCGGCGCGACGGGGACGGGCCTCGGGGGTGGCTCCGGCTTCGGCTCCGGCCTCGGCGGCGGCTCGGGTTCGGCGGCTTCGCTCCCCTCTTCGACGAAGACGGGCGCCTTCTTGACGGGCTTCGGCGGCGGCGCGGGCTCGGCGGCCTCGCTGCCCTCCTCGACGATGACCGGCGCCTTCTTCCCGGCCGCCGGCGCGAACCAGTCGTCGCTCGACTCCTCGGCGGAGGCGGGCGCGCTCGCGAGCAGGAGGGTGAGGAGCAGCAGCAGGGGCACGGCGGGACTGTAGCCGAGGTCCGCGCGTCCCGAGCGGCCGCTCGTCAACGTGAGCGTCGCGTCCGATCGAGGCGCCGTCCACAGCCCCTCCCGTTTCCGCGCGTTTCCGCGCACCCCCCCGGGTGATATCGGCCACGGACCACCGAGGATCGCGCATGTCCCAGAGTACGACCGCCTCCGCGCGCGCGGCCCGCGCCGCGAAGACCCAGCTCGACCTGCTCGACGACGAGCCGCCCGCGCCGTCGCCCGCCGAAGCGCCCGCGCCCAAACGCCGCGCCACCGCCGAGCAGATGGCCAAGGGCCAGCGCGAGATCTCCGTCTCCGAGTTCTTCTCCAAGAACCGCCACCTGCTCGGCTTCGACTCGCCGACCAAGGCGCTGCTCACGGCGGTGAAGGAGGCCGTCGACAACTCGCTCGACGCCTGCGAGGAGGCCGGGATCCTGCCCGACCTGCTCGTCGAGGTCCGCGCGGTCGCCGGCTACGAAGATCGCTTCGTCATCTGCGTCGAGGACAACGGCCCCGGCATCGTCAAGGCGCAGGTGCCCAAGGTCTTCGGCAAGCTCCTCTACGGGAGCAAGTTCCACCGCCTCAAGCAGTCGCGCGGCCAGCAGGGCATCGGCATCAGCGCCGCCGCGATGTATGGCCAGCTCACCACCGGCAAGCCGGTGAAGGTCTTCACGAAGACCGGCCGCGGCCGCATGGGGTATGCGTGCGACGTCGGGATCAACACCAAGACCAACTCGCCGGATGTCTCCAACGAGCACGACGTCGAGCTGGCCAAGGACCACGGCACGCGCGTCGAGATCGAGCTGCAGGCCGACTACGGCCGCGGCCAGCGCCACCTGCTGCGCTACGTCGAGGCGACCGTGCTCGCGAACCCGCACCTGAGCCTGCGGTTCGTGCGTCCGGCGGAGAAGCCGCTCTCCTTCCCGCGCGCCGCGGCGGTGCCGCCCAAGGAGGCGGTCGAGATCAAGCCGCACCCCCACGGCGTGGAGCTCGGCCAGCTCATGCGCCTCGCCGGCGACTCCGCGAGCCGCGACGTGAAGGGCTTCCTGCAGACGGCGTTCTCGCGGGTCACCGGCTCCGTCGCCGACGACATCCTCAAGGCCGCCGGGCTCAAGGAGCGTCTCAAGCCGCGCGTGCTCGCCGAGGACCGCGATCTCGCCGAGAAGCTCCGCAAGGGCATCCTCGCCACGAAGATCATGGCGCCGCCCACGAACTGTCTCTCGCCGATCGGCGACGAGCTGCTCAAGAAGGGCCTCGTCTCGTTCCTCTCCGTGGTGCAGAGCGAGCTCGACGAGCACCCGGAGCTCGATCTGCTCGGCGAGGCGCGGGCGAAGGGCCGCCGCCGCAAGGGCGAGGATCCCGAGGCCGCGCTGCTGGAGGAGGCGAAGCAGAAGGAGGCCGCGCGGCCGCCGGAGGAGGGCGAGGAGATCATCGGGGGCAAGAAGTTCTTCATCACCACCGTGACGCGCCCGCCCAAGGTCTACCGGGGCAACCCGTTCCAGGTGGAGGTCGGCCTCGCGTATGGCGGCGACTGGCCGGCGGACAAGCCGATCGAGGTGCTGCGCTTCGCCAACCGCGTGCCGCTGCTGTTTCAGAAGGGCGCGTGCGGCGTCACGGAGGCGGTGCTCCGGACCGACTGGCGCAATTATGAATTGCAGCAGCCGCGCGGCGCGCTGCCGATCGGGCCGATGGTGCTGATCGTCCACATCGCGAGCGTCTGGGTCCCGTTCACCTCCGAGTCCAAGGAGGCGGTCGCGCACTATCCGGAGCTGCTGGGCGAGCTGCGGCTGGCCGTGCAGGACTGCGGTCGGCGGCTCGCGGCCTTCATCCGCAAGCGGCGCGGCGCGCAGTGGGAGCTCAAGCGGCGCTCGATCTTCGAGCTCTACATCGAGGAGCTCTCGCGCAGCCTGCACGAGCTGACCGGGAAGAGCCGGGACGACTTCAAGCGGCGCCTGACCGACATGGCGAAGGACTTCACGGGCGGCGACGAGACGGACGCCGTGATCGAAGGTCGGGATCTCGTGGCGGCGCCGCGGAAGAAGCAGCCGCGCGCCGAGGCGGAGGAGTAGACCATGGCGACCTCCAAGCAGAAGGCGCGCGAGACCCTCAAGCGGATCGAGGCGCTCGCGGAGCTGATCGGCAAGCAGATCGGGAAGAAGAAGAACCCCGAGTTCTCCGTCCCGCTGCGAAACCTCTCCAACGTCACCTTCAACACGAAGAAGCGGATCATCGAGCTCGGCGACGCCACCCAGGCCCGGACGTTCTTCAACGTCGGCCAGGCGCGGAAGTTCATGCAGAGCTTCCTCGTCGCCGAGAAGTGCAAGGAGCTCCTGCTGGCGGGCAAGACCACCAGCATCCGCGATCTGTATTACATGGCGAAGCACACCCTCGGAGAGTCCAAGCAGAACACCTTCGAGGAGCAGGAAGAGTCGGACCCGATCATCGAGGATCTGGAGGTCTCGCTCGATGTATTGCGCGAAGAACTGCACCTGTTCGCGAACCGCAAGGGGCTGATGGTCGGGCCGATGACGGTGATCGACTCGGGCGACTCGATCGATCTGCGCAAGCAGGGCTCCGGCGGCTGGGGCGTGCCCTCGATCGTCGAGCCGGACATCATCCGGTACGGCAAGACGGAGGCGACCTACGTGCTCCTCGTCGAGA
>CAYHCR010000304.1:0-5298 GCA_964354895.1 uncultured Myxococcales bacterium
ACGCGCTGCGGCTCGTTGAGGGTCTCGCCCCCCCGGGCGCGCTCGTGCGGATGCCGCACGCTCATCCGGCTGCGGACGACGCCGCGGTCGACCTTGTGCAGGAACGAGACGACGTCGCCGTCGACGCGATCGACGATCCCGACGTGTGTGAGCGGGTCGTTTCGACGGCCGTCCGCGTTGCGATCGTGCGTGTCGTCGAAGAAGACGAGATCGCCGGGGGAGGGGCGCGAGCGCGTGTGCATCGCGCCGCGCCGCTCGGCGAGCCGGTGGAGGATCCGCACGCCGTTGTCGCCGTCGCCGCCGCCTGCGGCGAAGGGATCGACGCCGTGTCGTCGGAAGACCTCGCGCACGAAGCCGGAGCAGTCGCCGCCCGCGCGCGAGCCGACGAGCCCGCGGGCCGTCGCGGCCAGCTGCTCGCCGGTGAGCCCGTCGAGGACTGCGTCGACCTTCTCCTCCCGCGCCGCCGAGCGGGCCCCGCCACCCGACGATGCGACGGAGGCCGCCGGCGTGAGCGAGCCGCGGGGGACGAAGAGCCCCGGGGTTCGCAGGATGCGATCGTGGGCGACGGCGCCGGGCGCGCCGCACGCCGCGGCGAGCAGCGGCAGCAGGGCGAAGAGCGTCCTCGGAGTCATGCGAAGAGCTTCCTCCCGCGCCGGCGCTTCGCAAGTTTGCGCGCTCTGGATTGAGCGCTTGGACGTGGTAGGCAGCGGCCATGCGCCTCCGCACCGCGGCCCTCGCCGGCCTCATCGCGCTCTCCGCCTGCGCGGGCGAGCGCGCGTACCAGCACGCCCTCGACACCAACACGATCGAGGCGTGGCGCGCGTACCTCGGGGAGGCGTCGCCCGGACTCGTCGAGCCCGCGACGCAGCGGCTCTCGGAGCTGGAGTTCGCGGAGGCGCGCCGCCTGAACACGGCGCTCGCGTACCGCCGCTTCCTCGACGAATTCGCTGAGAGCGCGCGGGCCAGCGAGGCGGAGACGCTGCTGGAGAACCTGCGGTTCGCGGACGCGGCGCAGCGTGGGACCGCCGCAGCCTGGCAGGAGTTCCTGCTCGATCACCCGCGAGGGCGAAAGGCCGAGGAGGCGCGGCGGCTCGAAGCGGATCGCGCGCTCGCCGAGGCGCGCACGAGCGGAGACGCGGCGGCGCTCGCGGCCTTCGCGCGGCGGTATCCCGCGCACCCGGCCGCGGCCGAAGCGTCGGCTGCAGGCGACGACGCGATCTTCGCGAAGGCCCGGGAGCGCGGGGCGGAGGCGTTGTCCGGCTACCTCGAGGCGTTCGCGTCGGGGAAGAACCGCGACGAGGCGCATCGCTTGCTGCGGGCGGCAGAGGTCGACGCGATGTTGTCGCTCGACGCGATCGCCTCGGCGCGGGACGCGGCGCGGCGTGCGCCGGACGACGCGACGCGGGCGGCGCTGCTGCGACGGGTCGACGACGCCGAGGTCGCGCGGCTCGCGCTCGCCTTCGAGCCGGCGCTGCTCGAGGAGCTGGCGGGACGGCTCGGTGCGGGCCCTGCGGCCGAGCGCGCGCGGGCGGAGGCGGCGGCGTTGCGCAAGCTCGGCAAGGAGGGCGAGCGGCTCCGCGCGCTGGCCCTGGCGCTCGATCCGGCGGCAGGGGCGCCCACGGTCGAGGTGCTCGTCGCGCAGCTCGTCGGCGCGTCGGACGCGCACGCACGGGCGGAGGCGGCGGTGCGCCTGGGGGCGTCGGCGGGCCCTGCCGCGATCGATCCGCTGCTGACGTCGAGCACCGACGCGACGTTCCTCGTGGTGCGTCGCGCCGCACGGCTCGCGCTCCAGGCGCTCGTCGAGGCGCTGCCGGAGCCGGGCCGCGCCTACGAGCTCGGTATCCGGACGGCGATGCTGCGGCCGATCGCGAAGGACGGCGCGACGCTCACGCGGCTCGGGCTGCTCGAGCGGCTGCGGGGCGATGCGCGGGCTGCAGAGGAGTCCTTCGCGCGCGCGGCCCGGGAGGCGCCCGAGGATCCGCTCGTCCAGCTCGAGCTCGCGGAGCTGCGCGCGCAGCGCAAGGAGCGCTTCGCGGCGGCCGTCGCGGCCCGGCTCGGCGCGCGCGCGGCGGCACGGCTCGCGGACGAACGGTGGGCGGGCACGAAGGCGGGCGGCGCACCGCTGCTCTCCACGACACGGCAGCTCTGCGGGTCGGCGGAGGTCCTGCGTCGTGCCGCGCCGTTGCTCTCTGCGGCGGGCGCGTCCGGATCGGACCCGGACGATCCGGCGGAGTTCGCGGAGGAGGCCGCGGCGATCTCGCTGCGACTGCGCGAGCGACTGGCGGAGGCCGAGGCGAACCTGCTCGCCGACGCGCCGACGACGCCGCGGTGCGGGGCCTCCGAGGCGGTGGAGGCGCTGGCGATCGGGGCGGCCGGACGAGAGCGGGCGATCGCTGCGATCCAGGCGCCGATCGACGGTCGGACGCAGGCGCTGCTGCGGCGGGTCGCGGCGACGGATCCCGCGGAGCCGGTCCGGCGCCGGGCGGCCGAGCGGCTCGCGGGGCGCTGACGGTCTCCCGCGGCGCGAGGCGTGTCGGGCCGGTCGGGAGCGCGACGCCTGGGAGAGCAGGCGCTTCCCGCCGCGCCCGCGTCAGTGGACCTCGCCGTCGAGGAGCGCGTCGGCGTGGGCTTCGAGATCGGGCCGCACCAGCCGCGCGGTCACGCGTACCGGCCGCCCCTGGAACAGGCGCTGCTCGGGCACGCCGGTCAGCCGCGGGCGCTCCGCCTCGAGCCACGCGGAGAGCACCGCGTCCGCAGCGTCGAGGGCGAGCTCGAACGTCGCGTCGTCGCCGCCCGGAAGCGCGCACTCGATCTCCGCGCGGCTCGCGCCCGCGGGGCCGACCACGACGAGCGTCACGGTGGTCTCGGACTCCGCGCGATCGGCCTCGGCCTCGAAGCGTTCATCGGCCTCGATGAGGTGGCCCCAACGCTCGGCGAGCAGCTCGGGGGTGCGGCGGGCGAAGCGGAGGTCACGCATGGCGCCACCGTCGCAAACGCCGCTGCGGCGGGCAAGCCTCCCGGGCGGTCGGTCATGCCGGACAGCCGCGCAGGCTCTGCTACGATGGGCGGGAGGTCTCGCGCGTGGGTGTTCCGAAGGACGCACGACGGCTTGGAAATTGGCTCCTGCAGCGGCGGCTCGCCGTCGGAGGCATGGCGGAGCTGCACCTCGCGCGGCCGGTCGCGGGTGGCGGGCTCGTCGTCGTCAAGAAGCTCCACCGGCACCTCTCCGAGAGCGACTCGTTCGTCCGGATGTTCCTCGACGAGGCGCGCATCGCCGCGCAGCTCTCGCACGCCGGCATCGCGCGGATCCTCGACCTCGGCTGCGACGGGCCCGACTGGTTCCTGGTGCTCGAGTACGTGCCCGGCGCGGACCTCGAGATCGTGCTGGACGAGGCGGCCAAGTCGAACCTCCGCGTGGAGGTCCCGCTCGCGGTCCAGCTCGTGGTCGAGCTCCTCGCGGCGCTCGGACACGCGCACGACGCGGCCGGGCTCGACGGTCGACCGCTCGAGCTGGTGCACCGCGACGTCACCCCGTCGAACGTGATCGTCACGCCGGACGGGCGCGTCGTGCTCTGTGATTTCGGGATCGCGAAGGCCGTCGACACGCTCGCGACCGTCGCGGGCGTCGTGAAGGGAAAGTTCCGCTACATGGCGCCCGAGCAGGCGCGCGGCAAGCCCGTCGATCGCCGGACGGACCTCTTTGCGGTCGGTGTCCTGCTGTACGAGCTCGCCACCGGCGTCAGCCCGTTCGCGCGCCCCGACGACGCGAAGGTGATCCGCGCGGTGCTCTCGGAGGATCCTGCGCCGCCCGAACGGCTCGTGCCGGGCTTCCCTGCGCCGGTGACGGCGGCGCTCCGGTGGGCGCTCCAGAAGGATCCGAGCAAGCGCCCGCCGGACGCCGAGGCGCTGCGGGAGGTGCTGGCGCAGTGGCTGACAGCGAGCGGTGGGAGGCCGGGGCGATCGGCCGCGGCGGGCCTTCTGACCCGGCTCGGCCTCGGGACGCCGCAGCAGGGCGAGCCCGCGCTCGGCGGGATCGGGCCGGCCTCCGCGGTGACGTTGCCGCCGTCGCCGATCACGCTCCCCGCCGGCGCTCGCCCGCCGCCGCCGCTCGCGGGGCGCGAGGAGGCGCTCTCGCAGCTGCTCGCGTCGGCGCAGCTCGCCCGCCGCGCCGCGCGCACCGCGGTCCTGCTCGGACCGGCCGGCGCCGGTCGTACGAGGCTCCTCGAGGAGCTCGGGGCGCGCCTCTCCTCGCGCGGCTTCAAGGTGATTCGCGCCGAGGGCGACCGCCCGCCGGGCGCGCCCGACCTGGCCGCGAAGCTCGCCGCCTCGCTCCGCATCGCGCTGCCGGGCCCCACGCGTTCGCCCACGGGCACGGCGGTGCAGCAGGGGTCGCGCTGGGAAGCCTTGCGGGTCGCGCTCGAGGCCGCGGGACCTCTCGCGGTGCTGATCGACGACGTCGACCTCGGCCCGCCTGAGGAGCTCGACGCGCTCGACGCGTTGGTGGAGGGCCTCGCCGAGCGGCCGATCTTTCTGGCGCTCTCCGCGGGACCGTTCCTCGACGAGCTGCGGCCGGACGCGTTCCGAGGCCGCGACGTGATCGAGCTCGAGGCGCTCCCCGCCCCGGCGGCGCGGACGCTGCTGGCCTCGCGAGGCGCGTCGGCGGCGGCCGTCGGCGCCGTCCTCGCGCGGAGCGACGGCTGGCCGCTCACGCTCGTCGAACAGGCCCGCCTGCTCGAACTCGGGCTGCCCGAAGCCGCAGTGCCCGGCGCCCGGGACTCGGTGCTCCGAACGCGGCTCTCGCAGCTCGCGGAGCCGTTGCGGCGGGGGGCGGAGCTGGTCTTCGTGCTCGGGCCGGGGGCGCGTCGCGAGGACGTCGAGCTGCTCGCGCCGGGGACCGCCGCCGCGCTCGACCCGCTGGTCGAGGAGGGCGTGCTCGCCCGCGTCGCGCCGGGACGCTTCCGGTTCGCGCGGCCCGCCTGGCGCGACGCGGTCGGCGGCGCGATCGAGCCGGCCGCGCGACCCCGCTGGCATCGCCTGGCCGCCGAGGCGCTGCTGGCCCGTGGCGAGGAGGGAGATCTCGTCGGCGCCGCGGAGCACTTCGAGCGGGCGGGCGAGATCAAGCGCGCGACGGCCTCGTACCTCGCGGGCGCACATCGCGCGCGCGAGCGGCTCGAACTGGCGGAGGCGGTGCGGCTCCACGAGCAGGCGCTGCGGCTCGCGACCGAGCCACGGGCGCGCTTCGCGCTGGCCGCCGCGCTCGAGGGGCAGCTCCGCCGGGCCGGGCGGCGGGATCGGCCG